>NZ_AOLF01000023.1:0-11621 GCF_000336975.1 Haloferax sp. ATCC BAA-644 | reverse complement strand
ACCACGGCGAAGTCGGCCGCGCCGTCACGGCCTTCCTCGACCTCGCCCGCGACGACGAGTTCGAACCGAGAACCGTCGAGGCGACGGTGCTACGAAGCGAAGGCGACGTGCAGGCGACGTGGACGCTCGAAGCCGACTGGATTCGCGCGTACAACGACTACGCGCTCGACGACGAGGAGTTGTCCCAGCGCGTCCTCGACAGCCTCTACGAGGAGGGCGACGCGTGAGCGCGTGGCGACACCGCGGCGAGCCGCCCGCCGCGCGCGGCCCGCGTCGGCCCTCGCACTTCGAGTACTCGCGCGTCGCGCTGACGTTCGAGAGCGAGGGGACGAACTGCGCGGGCTGGCTCTACCGACCCGACGGCGTCGAGTCGCCGCCGGTAGTCGTCATGGCGGGCGAACTCGCCGCGGAGCGTCGCTTCGGGCTTCGACCCTACGCCGAGCGACTGGCCGAGGCTGGCTACGCGGCGTTCCTCTTCGACTACCGACACACCGGCGACTCCGACGGCGAGCCCCGGAACCTCGTCGACCCCGACTCACAGATTGCCGACTGGCACGCCGCGCTCTCGGGGCTCCGCGGGCGCGACGAAATCGACTCCCGCTCGCTCGTCCTCTGGGGTGCGGGGCTCTCCGGCGGCTACGCCCTCCGCGCGGCGGCCGAAGACGGTCGCGTCGCCGCCGTCGTCGCCCAGAATCCGATGCTCGACGGGAAAGCCGTCACGCGGGGACGCGGCGTCAACGGCGCGCTCGCCGCACTCGCGGCCGCCGCCCGCGACAAACTCCAGTCGCGGCTCCTCGGCCCGTATCGCGTCCCGGTCGTCGGCGACGGCTCGTCGATGGCCGTCTTCGAGGACCCCGGCGTGCGCGCCGCCTACCGCGACCTCGTGCCGCCGGGGAGCGCGTGGCGCGACGAGACGCCCGCTCGGCTGTTCCTCTCGTTACTTCGCTACCGAGCGCTTCCCGACCCGGACGCGGTCACCTGCCCGGCGCTCCTCGTTTCGGGAACTCGCGACGACCTCGCACCCGCCGACGCGGTCGCCTCCCTCGCGGACGAACTTCCGGACGCGACGCTCGTCGAACTCCCCGCGGGCCACTTCGACCACTACGACCGGGCGTTCGAACAGACGTTCGGCCACCTCCTGTCGTTCCTCCGAACGGTTCGCTGACGGAAGTCGTCAACCCGTTGAACGCTCGCGCGAACCATTATGACCTCGGCAGGCTTATCTCACACAGAAATGTCCACATCCACCCGTCTCGTCTCGTTGTTCCTCGCCGTCGCGCTCGTCACGGTGGCCGCGTCCGCGCCGGTGGTCGCACAGGAGTCGGAGACGCCGAGCGACGCCGACACACAACGGCTCCTCGAAGAGGGGGTCGCGCTGTACAACGACAACGTCGAAGAGTTAGACGTCTCGTTCGCCCGGAGTCTCGTCGCGGGGCGAACGGTGAACGTCTACGTCGAAGACGGGGGCGAGACTCGGGTGTTCTCCGCGTCGGTGCGAGACGACATGCGAATCGAGGACCTGTCGACCGGCCCCGACAGCGAGGCGTCGACCCGAATCACGACGGACCGAGAGACGCTCGAAACCATCGCCGAGTCGCCCGAGCCGATGGCCGAGGTGCGAAGCGCCCTCTCCGACGACCGCATCCGCGTCAACGGCGAGCGGGGCCACCCCGTCGACCAGGTCGTCTGGACCGTCGCCAACACGTTCAAGAGCTTCTTCCTCTGAGCCCGACCCGAACTGAACGCCGACCGACCCCGGCTTTTCTCAGCGTCGCCCCGTCCGCGCGTCCGTAACCCACTTTGCCGCCTTCCCCGTCTCTCCATCGATGACGTTCACGCGCACGGTCGAACTCGACGGCCACATCATCGACTCGGGGATGATGCAACAGGCCATGGGCATCGTGATGGACCTCGGCGGCGACTTCGACGTCGAGCAGTTCGACGTCGGCCGGCAGAAAGACGAGCCCTCCTACTGCCGGATGTCGGTGTCCGCGGACGACCGCGAGACGCTCCAGGAGATACTGCACGAACTCCACCAAATCGGCGCGAACCTCACGGACCCCGTCGACGCCCGCGTCGAGGCCTCGCCGGCCGACCGGGTCGTTCCCGTGGGCTTTTACTCGACGACGAACCACCCGACCGACGTTCGGTATCAAGGCGAGTGGCTCCCGGTCGAGGACATCGAGATGGATTGTGCGATAGTCGTCGAGGAGACCGACGACGGCCCGCGGGCCTACACGAAGGTCCTCAACGGCATCGAGGAGGGCGACCTCGTCGTTACCGACGAGGCGGGGATTCGCGTCAAGCCGCCGGAGCGCCCCCGCGACGCCTCCGGTCCCTTCGGGTTCATGCAGGGCGGCGTCTCCTCGGAGCGACCCTCGGAGTCGCTCATCGGTGAGGTCGCCGAGGCGCTCCGCGAGACCAAAGCCGACGGCGGGAACGTCCTCGTCGTCGCCGGGCCGGCGCTCATCCACTCCGGCGGCGGCGACGCCCTCGCCGAACTCGTCCGCGAGGGTTACGTGGACATGATTTCGGCCGGCAACGGCTTCGCCACCCACGACATCGAACGCGGGCTGTACGGAACCTCCCTCGGGATGGACATGGAGACGATGGAACACCCCCGAAAGGGCCACAAACACCACATCTACACCATCAGCGAGGTCATCCGCGCCGGCGGCATCGCCGAGGCCGTCGAGGAGGGACTCATCGAATCGGGCGTGATGTACGAGTGCGTGAAACACGACGTGCCGTACGTCCTCGCGGGGTCGATTCGGGACGACGGCCCGCTGCCGGACACCATCACCGACACCATCGAGGCGCAGAACGCCATCCGCGAGCAGGCCCACCGCGCCGACATGGTGCTGATGCTCTCGACGCTCCTGCACTCTGTCGCCGTCGGCAACTGCCTGCCGTCGACGGCCAAGACCGTCTGCGTGGACATCAACCCCGCGACCGTCACGCAACTGCTCGACCGCGGCTCCTCGCAGGCCATCGGGATGGTCACGGACATCGGGACGTTCGTGCCGACGCTCGCCGAGAAGGTGCTCGAAGCCGACGACGACAACTGACCGGGTCGCTCGCGGGTCGCGCCGCGCCGCCGCGGCACACCGTCTGACGTGTCTATTATGACCCCGGGTGGTCTCTCGTGTCCTGTATGCAACCCAAAGCAGCGCGAGTGCTCCTCGCCGCGGTCATGGTTCTCCTCGCCGGGTGCGGGGGCGGCGTCGGCGGCGACGCCACGGCCGCGACCGAACCGACGACAGACGCGACAGGTGCGACAGACGCGACGACGACCGCCGACGGCGAGTCGGCCAACCAGAGCGGCGACGCCGCCGAACGCACCCCAGTCACGTTCAACGAAACGTGGGACCAGCGGTACCGGGCCGGGCAGTACTACCGCTACGATATCGAGAGTCGGAGCATCGACGGCACCGCGACCTACGAGTGGGAGGTCGTCTCCGCGACCGATGACGAGGTGACGGTTCGGACGAAACTGGTCACGCCCAACGGGACGACCGAACAGACCGTGACCGCGCCGCCGGACGAGGTGTACGGCGAACTCGCCGGGACGCCGTCGGGGTCGGTCGCCACCCTCGGATTCGACTCGCCGTACTACAACGGCGTCGACGGCGAGACCCTCAGCGTCGGCGACAGCTGGGAGTCCTCGGGCCCCAACGGGACCGTCAGCTTCGAAGTCGAAGCGCTATCGACCTACGCCGGCTTAGAGTGTGCAGCGTTCGTCGTCCGGACGAACGGGAGCGTCTTCTGGGAGAGTTGCGTCACCCCGGAGAGCCCGCTGCCGGGCTACGTGGCGTTCTACGAGGAGGAAGGCGACGACACGCCGGCGTTCGAGATGGAACTCGTCGAGTACCGGGCCGGCGACTGAGTCGGCCGCGGCCAGTCTCGGGCGCGCCACTCAGACTGTTTCGAGCGGGACGACCGCCATCGGGATGTTCGAGTGTAACAGCACGTCCTGTGCCGTGCTCCCGAAGACGATTTTCGAGGTCGGATTGCGCTTTCGGATGCCGATGACGATTTCGTCAGCGTCGTGTTCGTCGGCGCACTGGAGGACGTCGTCGGCGGCGTCGTTGCCGCGGATGTACTGGTGGGTCTCTACGTCCACGAGGTCACCGAGTCGGGAGACGACGACGTTCAGCGCGTCTTCGCCGTCACGGACGTCCTCGCTGTCGGTGTCGTCGCCGCCGGGGTGGGAGTTGACGACGTGGACCACGTCGCCGGCGTCGATGCGCCGTGAGAGGTAGTCGCAGACTTCGGCGCTCGTGTGGACCGAGTTCGTCCCGATAACGTATGTTGCCATGTCCCATATCGCTACGCCGTCCTATAAAAATCCACGCCCGACCGCGCTCGTCAGGCCTGCTTCATCATCGCCAGCACGTCGTCTCTCGTCATCTCTTTTCCGTGTTCGTCGTGGGCGTGTTCCTGAATCACTTTCACCACCTCGTTTCTGTTCTCGGATGTCACGCTGAATCCGCACGAACACGTCGCCTGCTGCATCGCCTTCGACATAGCAGTACAGATACGCGCTCCGATGGCAAAGCGTGTGTTCACACTTACCATGACACTCTCGATGGCGGGGCGGTTCCCGCGGCCGCGGCGTCTCCGTCGTGTCGCCCGCGCCGTCACTCTGTCGGGGACAAAACATTTACCCAATCGTAAATGTCAGTCGGGTATGGAAAGAAACGCCCTCCTTACCGCCGGAGCGGTCGGCGTCGTCGTCGTGGCGCTCGTCGCCGCCGCCGTCGTTCCGGGGGTCATCGCGGACCCCACCGACGACGGGCCCGTCCGTCCCGGTCCGGTGGACGTCGCCGGCGTCTCCATCGCGGCCGGGGAGGCGACGGGGGAGACGGTCACCCTCGAAATCGAGACACGAATCGACCACCGAGGCAATCCCACGCAGAACGTGAGCGTCCTCGTCCGCGCCGTCGACGCCGAGTCGGGGCTGTTGACGACGACGCAGGAACTCGACGTGGGGACGCTCTCGAAGGACGGTGAGACGGCGACGACGACCGACCTCACGGTCCCCCGCGAAGGCGGCTACGACATCGAGGTCGTCCTATACAGCGACGACGAGCGGGTCGACGAGGCGCGAAAGAGCGTCCGCGGCGTCTCGGCTATCAAGCCGCCGTACCTCCAGTCGACCACCTCGTTCACCGACAGCGAGGCGCTTCCGCCCGTCTCCTTCGCCATCGCAGAGACCGGCGAGGACCGGACGACGCTCGACCTGACGGCGACGCTGACGAACGCTGGCGACGACCCGGCCGAGGACCTCTCGGTGTTGTTCGTCCTCCGGCAGGCCGAGTCCAACATCGTAGCCTCTCGGACGACGGTCGACGCGGGGACCATCGAAGCCGGGCGAACCGAGACGGTGGACGCGTCGGCGAGCGTCCCGAACGACTACAACTACTACATCGACGCCGTGTTGCTCCGCGACGGGGTCGTCATCGACACCGCCCGCGGCGCGGCGAACCTGAACCCAACGAGGACGATTAGCGTGAACCAGACCAGAGAGGACGTGGAACTCCGCGTCGAAGACTTCGAGAACGGCGACGGCGACGTGCCGCAGCGAACCGACTACGAGCAGACCGAGACTTCCTCGCAGGCACCCGGATTCGGGCCGATAGTGGCGGTCGTGGCACTGCTCGGGGCCGTCTTCGCCGCCCGGAGGTGGTCGAAATGAGCGAGCGCGACGACTCGACGACTGCCGACGAAGCCGACATCGAGACGATGGTATCGACCGACTCGACGCCAGAGCCGACCGAGAGTACCGAGGACGCGATAGACGACGAGGAAACCGAGAACCGCGAGTTCGCGGAGCGGATGCGCCGCTTCCTCGACTACGCCGTCCTCGCGGGACTGCTGTTGCTCGCGCTTATCGCGGCGTTACAGTTCTACCTCAACGCCAGCCAGACTATCACGACGTGGGTGAACCCCGAGTACCGCGCGCCGTTCCAGATGGCGTTCAACCTCGTGTTGCTCCTCGGGGCGGCGCTCGGCGTCTCCGTTCAGCTTCGCCGGCTGGCGAGCGACTGAGCGGCCCGCGCTACCTCTCACCACGCACACAGTTTTCAGGCCGCCGCCCGAGTCGAGAGATATGAACTTCCTCTTCGTGTCGGCGGACGCCGCGCTCATCACCGACCTCGCGTGGCAGGTCCGCAGAGAGGGCCACGACGTGCGGTACTACATCGAGGCCGAGCACGACAAGGAAATCGGCGACGGCTTCGTCCCGAAGACCGACGACTGGCGCGCGGAGGTCGAGTGGGCTGATGTCATCGTCTTCGACGACATCTGGGTCGGCCCCGACATCGGCACCGGCGCGCTCGCTCAGGAGCTCCGCGAGGAGGGCCACGCCGTGGTCGGCGGGACGCCGAACACCGACCGCCTCGAAGAGGACCGCGGCTACGCGATGGACGTGCTCGAAGAACACGGCGTCAACACGGTCGAACAGCGCGTCTTCCGCGACTTCGACGAGGGAATCGAGTACGTCCGGCGGAACCGCGCGCCCTACGTCATCAAGCCGCTCGGAGAGGTCCAGAACGTGAAGCGCCTCCTCTACGTCGGCAACGAGGACGACGGCAGCGACGTGGTCGAGGTGCTCCGCGCGTACAAGCAGGCGTGGGGCCACCGGATGAAGGGCTTTCAGCTCCAGCGGAAGGTCGAAGGCGTCGAAATCGCCGTCTGCGGCTTCTTCAACGGGGAGACGTTCGTCGACCCGGTGAACTTCAACTTCGAGCACAAGAAGCTCTTTCCGGGCAACATCGGCCCCTCGACCGGCGAGATGGGCACATCGATGTTCTGGGCCGGGCGCAACCGACTGTTCGAGGAGACGTTGGGCCGGCTCGAACCGTGGCTCGCCGCGGAGGGCTACGTCGGGAGCATCGACATCAACTGCATCGTCAACGAACACGGTATCTACCCGCTGGAGTTCACGCCGCGGTTCGGCTACCCGACGATTACGCTCCAAGAGGAGTCGTTCGAGTCGTCGACCGCGCAGTTCTTCTTCGACCTCGCCCACGGCAACGACCCCGAGCTTTCGGTCCACGGCGGCTACCAAATCGCGGTCCGCATCGTCCTGCCGCCGTTCCCCTTCACCGACGAGAAAACCTACGACGAGAACTCCCGCAACGCGGCGGTCGTCTTCGAGGCCGACAGCCGCGAGGGCGTCCACATCGAGGACGCGAAACTCGTCGACGGACAGTGGCGCGCCGCCGGCGAAAGCGGCATCCCGCTCGTCGTCACCGGGAAGGGCGAGACGATGCAGGAGGCGAGAAAACAGGCGTACGACCGCGTCGACGACATCGTCATCCCGAACCTGTACTACCGCGACGACATCGGCGAGCGCTGGATAGCCGGCGACGGCGACCGACTGCTCGCGTGGGGCTACCTCGGGCCGGCCGGCGAATAGTGGAGTCGTCGGGCGTCGGTTAGTTGAGCACCAGCCACGCGGCGAAGACGGCGAGGCCGCCGACGCCGGTGCTCAGCGCGGCGTGGACCCGGAGGCGGTCGAGAATCGCGTGGGCGTGGCCGTCTTCGACCGACAGGAGTTCGTGAATCTCGCTGCCGATTTCGCAGCGTGGGAGGAAATCCATGGCGACGTGGAGGAAGACGCCGGAGGCGAAGCCGAAGACGAGCCCGCGGAAGGCGTCGGTCGCGGGGAGCGACACCGCGCTGGAGATGATGGCGGCGATGCCGAGGCCCGCCGCGGGGAGGAGCAACGGCGCGACCGACTCGCCCCGACCCGAAAGCCGGCGGGCGGCCGCGTACCCGGCCGGTCCCTTGTGCGAGACGATAGCGAGGCCGAGGCCGACGCCCACGTCGATGTTTCCGTAGACGATACCGATAATCGCGCCCGCGGAGACGGCGTGCGCCGAGAGTTCGGTCACGGTGCGGTCCACGGGGAACTCCATGTGGGCGAAGCGATGCCCGACGGTGTGGGCGGCGAAGCCCGCGAGGATGCCGAAGGCGATGCCGAAGCCGCCGAACTGGGGGTGATGGCCGAGCGCCTGCGGGACCAGAAACACCGCGGCGCTCGTCACCATCGCGCCGCTGGCGAGGCCGTAGCCCCAGACGAGGCCCTCGGCGTGTTCGGTCCGACTCCGCGCGCCGAGGGGGGCGGCGAACGCCATCGCGCCGAAGGCGGCCCACGAGACGACGAGGAGATTCCACGCCTCGACGCTCGCGGCGTACGCGGAGAGCGCGACGAGCGCCGCGACGCTCCCCGCGCCGATGGCCGTCGAACGGTTCATATTGTGAACGAACCGATTGGGATTAATAAGGGGCGCGGTTCCGGCGGAACGGGTGGGTCGAAACGGCGGGGGGCCTCAGCGCGTCGCCCGCTTCCACGCCTTGAGGTCCGCGATGTCGCCGTCGAACTCGGCGGGGTCGGCGTCGGTCGCCGCCCAGACGAACAGGTCGGCCACGTCGTCGGGGTCGCGGCCCTGCCCGCCGGTGAGGTCGGTGGCGACGAGGCCGGGGTCGACGACCGTCACGGTCCGGTCGCAGTCGGCGGCGAACTGCCGGACGAGCGCCTCGGCGGCCGCCTTGGAGACGGCGTACGCGCCCATTCCCGGCTTCGCCTCGCGGGCGACGGAGCCGGAGGGGACGAGGATTCGCCCGTCGTCGGCCATGTGCGGGAGCGCCTCTTTGACCGCCGCGAAGACGCCGCGGACGTTGGTCCTGAGGGTGTCGTCGAACGCCGCGTACGAGTCCTCGGGCGCGGGCATCTCGCCGGGCATCCCGTGGGCGACGGCGGCGTTGGCGACGAGTACGTCGATGCGTCCGCCGGCGCGGGCCGCCGTCTCCATCAGGCGCTCCATGTCGAGTTCGTCGCGCACGTCGGCGCGGACCGAGCTGGCGCTGCCGCCGCCGCGTTCGATATCGTCGACGACCGACTGGAGGGCGTCGCCGTCGCGGGCGCAGACGACGACCGTCGCGCCGGCGCGACCGAGGGCGCGCGCGACCGCCGCACCGATGCCGGAACTCGCACCCGTGACCACCGCGGTGGTGTCGTTCATGCGGGGCCGTAGGGAGGGCCCGAGCCTAAAGCTACCCCCCGACTGCGGTCGATTCGGTCAGTCGATTTATGCCCTCAACGTCCGTACGAACGGACATGAATTCTGTCTCGGCCCTCGACTCTCTCGCCGGTGAGTCCGTCGTCGTCATCGGCGGCGGGTTCGGCGGCCTCTCGACGGCGTGCTATCTCGCGGACGCCGGTGCCGACGTGACGCTGTTGGAGAAGAACGAACAGCTCGGCGGCCGAGCCAGCACGCTCGAACGCGACGGCTTCCGGTTCGACATGGGGCCGTCGTGGTATCTCATGCCCGACGTGTTCGAGCGCTTTTTCGCCTACTTCGGCAAGCGGCCCGAGGACTACTACGAACTGACGCGGCTGGACCCCCACTACCGCATCTTCTTCAAGGACGGCGACCGGGTCGATATGCTCCCCGACGTGGCGGCCAACAAGGCCACCTTCGAGTCCTACGAGCCCGGTGCGGGCGACAGGCTCGACGACTACCTCCGGAAGGCAGAGCGGAACTACCGAATCGGGATGGAGCACTTCGTCTACACCGACCGCCCGGCCCTCACCGACTACATCGACCTCGACGTGTTCCGGTACTCGTGGGGGCTGTCGCTCGTCGGCTCGATGCAGGACCACGTCGAGAACTACTTCGACCACCCGAAGCTCCAGCAGATAATGCAGTACACGCTGGTCTTTCTCGGCGGCGCGCCGAACAACACGCCGGCGCTCTACAACCTCATGAGTCACGTGGACTTCAACATGGGCGTCTACTACCCCGACGGCGGCCTCGCCGGCGTCGTCGACGCCATCGTCGACCTCGCCGAGGAGTTGGGCGTCGAGTTCCACACCGACTCTCCCGTGGCCGAAATCGCCGGTCGCCGCGGTGGCTTCGCCGTCCGCACCGAAGACGGCCGCGAGTTCCTCTGCGACCAGGTCGTCTCCGACGCCGACTACGCCCACACCGAACAGGAACTCCTCCCGGAGAAGAAGCGCCAGTACGACGCCGACTACTGGGACTCACGGACGTACGCCCCCTCGGCGTTTCTGCTCTACCTCGGCGTCGAGGGCGACGTGGACGAGCTCGCCCACCACACGCTCGTCCTCCCAACCGACTGGGACGACCACTTCGAGACGATATTCGACGACCCCGCGTGGCCCGACGACCCCGCGTACTACCTCTGCGTGCCGTCGAAGACCGACGACTCGGTCGCACCCGAGGGTCACAGCAATCTGTTCGCGCTCGTCCCCATCGCGGCCGGGTTGGAAGACACGCCGGAACGCCGCGAGCGCTACCGCGACCTCGTCCTCGACGACATCGCCGAGAACACCGGCGTCGACCTCCGCGACAGAATCGTCGTCGAGGAGTCGTTCTGCGTGAACGACTTCAAGGAGCGCTACAACAGCACGCAAGGCACGGCGCTCGGCCTCGCGCACACGCTGTTCCAGACGGCGCTGCTCCGGCCGCCCCACGGCTCCGACGCGGTCGACGGCCTCTACTTCACCGGCTCGTTCACCACGCCGGGCATCGGCGTCCCGATGTGTCTCATCAGCGGCCAGCTCACCGCCGAGGAGATGGCCGACGACGCGAGGTGAGCGCCGACATGGCCGCAGGGACCGAGGCCGGTGAAGGCGGTAAGGACCGCGAGGACCGCGAGGACCGCGAGGGAGGCGCACCCGGCGGTAGCGGACCCGAGAACGGCGGGCTCCGCGACCGGCTCGTCTACCTCGCGGTCCTCTCGCGGCCGCGGTTTTGGCTCTACCTCGCCGGCCCCGTCGTCGTCGGCGTCGCGGCCGCCGCGAGCGCCCCGAGCGAGCTGTTCGGCCGCCAGCCGGTCGCCCTGTTCGCGTACTTCCTCGTCCCCGCGAACGTCTTCCTCTACGGCGTCAACGACGTGTTCGACGCCGACGTGGACGAGGCGAACCCGAAGAAGGACGACCGGGAGGCCCGCTGGCGCGGCGACCCCCTGACTTCCGCCGTCGTCGCCGCGAGCGGCCTGCTCGGCGTCGGCCTGTTCGCCCTCGCCCCGCGGGTCGCGTGGCCGTGGCTCGCCGCGCACTTCTTCCTCGCCGTCGAGTACAGCGCGCCGCCGCTTCGGTTCAAGACGACGCCGCTCCTCGACTCGGTGTCGAACGGGCTGTACGTCCTGCCGGGCGTCGCCGCCTACGCGGCCGTCTCGGGGTCGAATCCCCCGATGCTCGCGGTCGCCGGCGCGTGGCTCTGGACGATGGGGATGCACACGTTCTCCGCGATTCCCGACATCGAACCCGACCGCGAGGCCGGGATTCGGACGACCGCGACGGCCCTCGGCGAGCGCCGGACCTACTGGTACTGCGCCGCGACGTGGGCGCTCGCCGCCGTCGCCTTCGCCGCGGTCGACCTCCGTCTCGGCGCGCTGTTGGCGGCCTATCCGGTCGTCGTCCTCGGCATCGTCGCCGCCGGCGTCGACGTGGACCGGGCGTACTGGTGGTATCCCGTCATCAACACCGTCGTCGGTATGCTCATCACGCTCGGGGCGCTCTGGAGGCTCGTCAATGGGTAACGGCGAGTCGGAGGTGCGCCCGTGAGCGCGAGCGACCTGCGAGC
>NZ_AOLF01000022.1:0-231196 GCF_000336975.1 Haloferax sp. ATCC BAA-644 | reverse complement strand
GTCGCCAGCGCGATGGGGTGGCTCCCCGACCCGCTGGCGTTCAACGCGTTTCTCATCCTCCTCGGGACGCTCGTGATGCGCTCGCCGCTCATCGTGGGCGTCCTCCCGCTCGTGACGCGCCGGGCCGCCCTCGGCGTCGGCGCGCTCACCGCCTACGCCTACGCCATCGAGTACACCGGCGTCACCACGGGCTGGCCCTACGGCTGGTTCCACTACGGCGTCGACCTCGGACCGACCGTCGCCGGCGTCCCCGTTGGACTGCCGGTGTTTTTCATCCCGCTCGTGATGAACGCCTACCTGCTGTGTCTGCTCTTGCTGGGCGACCGCGCCCGCAACGGGGCCGTCCGCCTCGGCGTCGTCATCGCGGCCGTCCTCGCCATGGACGTGGTGCTCGACCCCGGCGCGGTCGCGCTCGGCTTCTGGGAGTACTACCGCCTCGCCGACGACGCGCGCCTGTTCTACGGCGTCCCGCTTTCGAACTACGCCGGCTGGGTCGTCAGCGCGACCGTCGCCGTCGTCGCGCTCGACCGGTCGTTCGACCGCGAGGCGCTCCTCGCGCGGCTCGACCGCACGGAGTTCATGCTCGACGACCTCGTGAGCTTCGTCATCCTCTGGGGCGGCATCAACGCGTGGTTCGGCAACTGGATACCCGTCGCGGTCGCGGCGCTGTTCGGGGTCGGACTGCTCAGAACGGACCGGTTCGACTCGCGGCTGCTTCGACTCCCGCGGCGGTTGCCGTGGCGCTCCTGAGCGCCGGGAATCGCTCGCGCTCGTGCTCGTCTGGCGCGACTCCTGTGCCGTCCCTCAGTCCGACTCGACGCCGCGACGCCGGCCACGGTAGACGGCCCCGAGTCGTTTCCACTTGAGCAGGCCGAAGCCGAGCAGGATGAGCCCGAAGCCGAGAAGCGTGGCCGGGGTCACGGGCTCCGTGAACAGGAGCCAACTGTACACCGTCCCGAAGCCGGCGACGGCGTAGGTGACGAGGTTGAGTTCGACCGAGCCGAGCCGCGGGAGCAGCGAGAAGTACAGCAGGTAACTGACCGCGCTCGCGAAGACGCCGAGGTAGACGAGGCCGGCGACGCCAGCCAGCGACACGTCGACCTGCGCCAGCGACTCGGTCGGGCTCGCGGCGCTCGCGACGTGGGTCACCGCGGCGCCGACGACCATCGCCCACGCGGTCTGGGCGGCGAACGGCAGGTCGGTCTCGATTCGCTGGGTGAGCACGCCGCCGAGCGCGAACGCCGCCGCGGCGAGCACCAGTATCGCCTGTCCCGTCGCGTTCGCTCCGAGGAGGTTCGCCGGCTCCGGGTCGGTGACGACGACGAGTCCGAGGAAGCCGACGGCGACGCCGAGCAGTTCGACCGGGCCGAACCGCTCGTCGGGAAGCCACAGCTTCGCGAAGCCGACGGTCAGTATCGGAATCAACCCCGCGAGCACCGACGCGACCGCGCTCGGGACGCTCTGCTGACCGATGTTTTGGAGGGCGCTATACCCCGCGAGCGACAGGAGCCCGGCCGCGGCGACGACCGCCCAATCGCGTCTCGTCCGGGGTCGCCAGTAGTCGGCGCGCCACGCCGCGTACGGCAACAGGAGCGCCGCGCCGATGTCGAGTCGGAGCGCGGCGTACAGAATCGGCGGGAACGATTCCAGCCCGAGCGTCACCGCGGGGTACGCTCCGCCCCACAGCGCCGCCAAGACGACGAACAGGGCGGCGCTCCGAGAGCGACCGGCGGGAAGCGACTCACCGACCATGGCGCGTGAAGATGGGAGACAGCAACGTCGTCGGCGCGCGCTGGGCAGCGGTCTGTGGGTGCGTCTCTGGTGTCGGCTTCGGTCCGCCGGCGGTCGAGAGCGGTGCGTCGGCGTGTGCGCTCATCACCGAGAGCTACGCCGGCGACCCCCGAGAACCGGAGGGTTAGGATGCTAACCCCCGCCGTCGAGTCGCGCGTTCGTCGAATTGGGGTCGGGGTCGGAGCTGGAATCGGAGTTGGGGTCGGGGTCGGAATCGGCATCGAACCCATCGAGGCCGGCGAGCGCGGAGACGGCAGCCCCGAGGAGTTTTCGCTCAGCGCGGCGGAGCGTCTTCGAGATGGCCACGTCGGAGACGCCGCAGCGGTCACCGAGAGAGGCGAGCGACTCCCCTCTCGGCGTCTCGTAGTAGCCGTGTTCGACCGCCGTTCGGAGCACGTCCGACTCGGCGTCGGTGAGTCGGGCACAGCCGTCGAGGAGCGTCGCGGCCTCGTCGAAGTTCCGGAAGACGTCGGCCGAAAGCGAGTCTCCGAGCGGCGTCTGCTCGACGACGGCGAGTTCGTAGCGACGGTCGAGCGAGTCGAGGGTGTCGGCCGCGGCGTCGGCGTCGGCGAACCCGAGATGCCACCGCTCCCAGCCGTCTCTGTCGCGGAGCGGGCCGATGACCGCGCCGCCGTTGGCGAGGACCGTTTCGATGGCGACCGTCTCTTCGAGCACCACGTGGGCGGTCGCGTGCGAGCCGCGCTTTCGCTTGAGTTCGAAATAGCTGACGCCGTCGGCGTCTCTGAGCGCGCGGATGCCGGACTCCAACTGCGACCGCCCGGGCGACGAGGCCTCGACCCAGAGGTCACACCGGCCCGTCTCGGGCGAGAGGTTCCAGTACGGCGTGGTAAGCGTCACGTCGTGCGCGGCGGTCACCCGTCCCAGCGGACAGTCTAACCGGGTATCGAGGGTGACGCGGTACATGGGGAGGACTCCGTCGCCCACCCAGTAAACCGTTTCACTCGCGGAGAAATTACGCCGTCAGTCCGAGCCCCAGCGGTTCAGCGACCGAAGCCACCCCGAGACGCGTCCGCTCCGCCGCGAGTGGTCGACCGGCGTCGAGCCGGGGCCGAACTCCGCGTCGAGTTCGTCGTCGTCGGGGTACGGGACGACGCTGACGGCTTTGAACACGGCCACGGGGTCGCGCCAGACGGCCCAGTACGCCGCGGTCTTCGCGAGGAGCGTGAGCTTCCGGCCGAAGCCGAGTTCGGGCGTCGTCGTGAGGGTGTCGTAGTCGAGCTTTCGAATCGACCGGTGGTGGTCGGCGTACAGCACCGCCGACAGCAACACCGGGAACTGGCAGTCCGCCGGGAGGTACTCGATGCCGGCGACGCCGTCGCGGTACAGCGACTCCGTGCGGCGGAGTTCGTCGCGCATCACGTCGGCGACGCGCTCGTCGAAGTCGAGGTCGAGAATCTGTTCGGTGTCGACGCCGTGGCGGTCCAGCGTCGTCTGCGGGAGGTAGACCCGGTCGCGCTCGACCACGTCTTCGCCCACGTCGCGGAGGAAGTTCGACATCTGGAACGCCTGCCCGAGCGCCGTCGCGTGCGGGAGCGCCGCCTCGGGGTCGGCGGGCCGCATGACGGCGGTCATCATCCGGCCGACCGCCGAGGCCGACCCGTCCATGTACGTCTCTAACTCCGCGTACGTCTCGTAGCGGTCCTTCTCGATGTCCGACTCCATCGCGTCGATGAAGATGTTCACGTCGTCGGGGTCGATACCGTAGCGCGCTCTGAGTTCGGCAAACGCCGACAGGACGGGGTCGTCGGTCTCGACCTCGCCGAGCGCCTCGGCGCGGAGGCGTTCGAGCCGGTCGCGTTGCTGTGCCGGCGGCGCGGTCTCCTCGGCGTCGACGACCTCGTCGGCGACGCGGAAAAACGCGTACAGGACGTACGTGGCGTGTCTGACGCGCTCCGGAAGGAGCCGCGTCGCGAAGTAAAACGTCTTTCCCGTCCGCTGTTGGATGTCTTTTCCCGCCTCGACCTGTGATTCGTTGAGCATCGTTTCGTGTGCGTGGGCGCGTCCGACTCGGGACCAACTGAACTGACCGGGGAGGACGGCCGTTTGTTAGGCCGCCGCCGACATAACGCTTCGTGCCGTCGTGAAATCAACCCGCGAATCCCCCGACTTCGCGACGGTTCCATCTCAGGCGGCTTCTGTCAGTTTTCGTTACCAGAACGTGTCGCTGCAATCGTAGACGACCCCGTGTTCCGGGCAGACGTACTTGCAGTGGCGGTAGTCCATCGACGTGCCGCAGAGGGGGCAGGGTCTGCCCTTCGGGGATTCGATAGCGCACGCGTTCCGTCCGGCGTCGTCGTCCATACGAGGGTTCGTAGGACGCGACCGACATATCCCTTACTGCCGTCGGCAGCGTCACTCGCAGATTCGCCCCGTCGTTCGATTCCGTCCAGCTCGGTCCGGTTCAGCCCGGTCCGGCCCGGTCCAGTTCGGCTCGGGCCGACTCGGTCCAACCCGGTGCCGGCAGTCTCGGACAGTGCGACGACACCGCTGCACTCGGCGCGGCGGAGGCCCCCCACCCGAGTCGCTCGGACGGCGACTCTCGACCGGCGGGCGCGTCGCTCACGAGTCACAAACGAGTCACAAACGGCGTTAGAGAACGAACAACCGAGGCGTGGACGCCGTCGGAAGCGAACGACCGGGGGCGGTCGTCCGGTGAAACCACGTAGCGTACCACGCGGCGAGTGCGGGGACCTCGACCGCGCGATGCTGTTGCAGCTGCGTCTACCCGTTGTCGGAGCGCGTTGAACCGCTCTGGTGGTGATGGTGGTGGTGGGGGGCATTCGGTCGGCGAGAGACCGACGCGAACGGGAGGGTCTCTGACAACGGCGATTACCAGTTCGTTATCACCTATCAAAGCTGTACCGGTGGTTCGGGAACCGCGTCACCGGAGACGAAACGAGGCGAACTCCCCCACGAGACGGCGTGTCGCCGCTCGTGCAGTCGGTCACTCGTCGCCATCCCCGAACTTCGCGTACGGGCTCCGGTGGGTGTTCCGAATCAGATCCTCGTCGGAGACGCGGAGGCCCAGTTCGTCTAACTCCTCGCCGATGCGGCTGAGGTCGTCGCCGTCGACGCCGATGGCCCGGACCATGACGTTCCGCTCGCCGGTCATCACCTCCTGTACTTCGACGACGCCCGGAACCGCGGCGGCGGCCTCGGCCAGTTCCTCGCGCTCCGGAATCGGTGCCGTACAGACGATAAGTGTGTACAGCTGGTAGCCCGCCCGCTCGTAGTCCACGTCGGCGTGATAGCCGCGGAGCACCCCGTCGGCTTCGAGCCGCTGGATGCGGTTCCGGACGGTGCTCGCCGAGGCGTCGAGCGAGTCAGCGATGTCGGTCGACGACGTGCGGCGCGCCTCCGCCTGCAACGTGTACAGTATCCGCCTGTCCAGCGCGTCGAGTTCTCGACTCGTCATTCACATGGTCGTCTGTCGGCCGCGACATTAACCTTCCCGACAAGATTATCAGAACAGCAGTTTTCCTCAATGTATAACCAACTCCCGACAACTGGTTACATATATATTCGGACGACCGATGCTTTCTAACCGGTCGCGCTCGAACGGACGGGACACCGACACAGATGAACCCAACAGAGATCGGTATACGACTCGTCGCGGGGGTACTCCTCATCCTCGCGAACGGTTTCTTCGTGGCCATCGAGTTCGCGCTGACGCGCGCCCGACAGTTCACCGAGTCCGAGTTCGTCGACGGCGACTCTCGGCTCGAACGCGCCTGGGAGATGACCCAAGAGCTCGAACTGTATCTCACGACCTGTCAGGTCGGAATTACGGCGTCGAGCATCGCCGTCGGTATCGTCGCCGAGCCCGCCCTGGCGGCGCTGTTCGAGCCGCTGTTCGCCGGCACGACGCTCGCGACCATCGGGGCCGGCGCGCTCATCGCCTACCTGATTATCAATCTCCTGCACCTCACCCACGGCGAGCAGACGCCGACGTACCTCGGCGTCGAGCGCTCCCGGATGGTCTGTCGCTACGGTGCGACGCCGCTGCACTGGTTCTACGTCGCCATCTCGCCGCTCATCAAGTTCGGCGACTGGGTTGCCAAGTGGACGCTCAAGCTCTTCGGCATCGAGATGACGGGCGCGTGGCTCGAAACCGAGACCGACGTCATCGAATCCCGCGGCCAACTCCGCGAGCGCCTGGACTCGCTGCTTCAGGAGGGCGAACTCCCCGAGGAGCGCCGCGACGAGGTGCTCAACGCGCTCGACGTGGACGAACTCTCCATCAGCGAAATCATGATTCCAAGCGACGACATCGTCGCGCTCTCGACGACCGCGACGCCCGGCGAGAACTTCGAGCGGATTCGGAACACACCCCACACCCGCTTCCCGCTCGTCGGTGAGTCGCTCACCGACTTCCGAGGCGTCGTCTACGCGCCCTCCATCATCGACAACTTCGAGGCGCTCCGCGCCGGCGAGCGCTCGTTCGACGAGATTGCCGCGCCGACGATGACGCTCGCCGCCGACACGAACGTCAGCGACGCGTTCGACCAGTTCCAAGCCGAGGACCAGGAACTCGCGCTCGTCCTGCGGGACGGCGAGGTCGTCGGCCTCCTCACCGCGACCGACGCCCTCGAAGCGGTCATGGGCGAACTCGACGACCCGCTCGACTAGCGCTCTCGACGCTCCCCCTCGAATTTTTTCGGCGTGCGGCCGCGCCCCGCGGACGAGCCGACCGCGTGACGACTGCCCGAGAGAGTGGTTCTCGACAGTGCCAGTGACGAACCGACGTTTTCGTCGACCCCCCGGGGGTTGCGGGTGAATTGAGGGTCGACGGAAACACTCTTTTGAATTCGGGTGATACACGTCATTGTACCCGTGAATTCGGGATGGTTTCAGACGAACCCTTGTGGGATTGAAGCAGGTACTGGAGGTAGGTCGACTCGACTCTAGGCACGAGTTTCAGACGAACCCTTGTGGGATTGAAGCTCGTACTCGCTCTCGGCCGTCACAGTCCCTCTCTGCGTTTCAGACGAACCCTTGTGGGATTGAAGCCACTCCTTTAGGTGGCGGGCGGCGCGTTGGACACCCGTTTCAGACGAACCCTTGTGGGATTGAAGCATTTGACATTGGTGTGTTGCCCCACATATGGGAGAGTTTCAGACGAACCCTTGTGGGATTGAAGCTTCTCGTAGCTGATGGTGATGCCGTTCGAGTCGTCGCAGTTTCAGACGAACCCTTGTGGGATTGAAGCGGTCTCCTAAGCCAAGCCAACAGCCGCGCCCTCGAAGGTTTCAGACGAACCCTTGTGGGATTGAAGCCGCCCCGTCGATGGACAGGAACCACTTGATGAACGTTTCAGACGAACCCTTGTGGGATTGAAGCGACTTCGGTCCTCACGTCCGTCGAATACCCCGCCAGTTTCAGACGAACCCTTGTGGGATTGAAGCCCTAACGACACGGATTACGGGGTCTTCGGTACAGAGTTTCAGACGAACCCTTGTGGGATTGAAGCGAGTCTGGGACTATCACGTCGGCCATTGGCCCGGGTGTTTCAGACGAACCCTTGTGGGATTGAAGCATCGCGTGTACGCCCGGCGGGCGCGCCGCTCGCGGGTTTCAGACGAACCCTTGTGGGATTGAAGCGTCTACAGCGGCGTTGGTGCCATTGGGCTACTCGGTGGTTTCAGACGAACCCTTGTGGGATTGAAGCAAAAACGGTTACTCGCCCGAAGGGGCCGAGGCAGTCGTTTCAGACGAACCCTTGTGGGATTGAAGCCGCGCTCGTAGTCGGAGTCGGGGTCGCGGACGAGTTTCAGACGAACCCTTGTGGGATTGAAGCCGACGCCGTTGCCGCCCATCGCAACGACGAACTGGTGTTTCAGACGAACCCTTGTGGGATTGAAGCCGAATCGGTGTTACTCATGCACTCTCACCTGCCCGGAAGTTTCAGACGAACCCTTGTGGGATTGAAGCGGTCAGGGGGGCGACACTCCGGTTGCCAAATTCACCGTGTTTCAGACGAACCCTTGTGGGATTGAAGCGCACACTGCGTTAGTGCCGCACCACGTTGATAGACTGGTTTCAGACGAACCCTTGTGGGATTGAAGCATATTCGGTACTCTGTGGGCTATCACGTTCAATCTCGTGTTTCAGACGAACCCTTGTGGGATTGAAGCTCTCTTAGTTCGTCTCTGGACTCCTTCGAGAGTCGGGTTTCAGACGAACCCTTGTGGGATTGAAGCTGGTGGTTCTTCGGTTAGTCGGTGGTTTGGCGTGTGTTTCAGACGAACCCTTGTGGGATTGAAGCAGAATAGTCGGTATTAGAGATGGACGAACGAATCCCACGTTTCAGACGAACCCTTGTGGGATTGAAGCAGGGTGCAGGTCGCGGACATCGAGCGCCCGAAGCGCCGTTTCAGACGAACCCTTGTGGGATTGAAGCGCCTCCAGGAGCGCGCGGTGCTCGTCGCTCGCGTTGTCGTTTCAGACGAACCCTTGTGGGATTGAAGCCGGTTCGACGACGACGCGAGCTTCGCAAACGCCCGTTTCAGACGAACCCTTGTGGGATTGAAGCGAACTGCGCGCCGGGGACGATGGTGTCGAAGTGGTGTTTCAGACGAACCCTTGTGGGATNGACGAACCCTTGTGGGATTGAAGCGAACTGCGCGCCGGGGACGATGGTGTCGAAGTGGTGTTTCAGACGAACCCTTGTGGGATTGAAGCAGCCAGTGGCTCTCGGAGACGGGCACCGAACGCGTGCGTTTCAGACGAACCCTTGTGGGATTGAAGCAATGGCTCTCGTTCTCCCCGCGTTAGGACTCACGTCGTTTCAGACGAACCCTTGTGGGATTGAAGCGGCTTCCCACGGCGTCTGGTTGAGCCGCTCCAAGAGCGTTTCAGACGAACCCTTGTGGGATTGAAGCCAAGGATGCCGACCGCCCGGACGAGAGGCCACGTACGTTTCAGACGAACCCTTGTGGNGCGTTTCAGACGAACCCTTGTGGGATTGAAGCCAAGGATGCCGACCGCCCGGACGAGAGGCCACGTACGTTTCAGACGAACCCTTGTGGGATTGAAGCCGCTTTACCGCCGACTGCGACAGCGACGCGCCCCGGTTTCAGACGAACCCTTGTGGGATTGAAGCGTTCCCGCCGCGCTTCAGGAACCACCGGAGCGAATCGGTTTCAGACGAACCCTTGTGGGATTGAAGCACCTCCCGCGAGCGCCACTCTGCGACCCCGTGAATCGTTTCAGACGAACCCTTGTGGGATTGAAGCGAGACTTGTCCGCCGTCGGCGAGCAGGTAGCGGACAGTTTCAGACGAACCCTTGTGGGATTGAAGCCAGCTAAAACAAATCCGCACGTCGCGCCAAAACCGCGTTTCAGACGAACCCTTGTGGGATTGAAGCGTGGACTACGGCGACTTGTTCACCTACGACCGCGAGTTTCAGACGAACCCTTGTGGGATTGAAGCTACAACTTCGCGGCACGTCCGGGGTCGAACGGTGGTTTCAGACGAACCCTTGTGGGATTGAAGCCGCGAGCGGGAGCGCAGCCGCGACTACGTGGCCGACCGTTTCAGACGAACCCTTGTGGGATTGAAGCGACACGGAGCTCCGCCGACACCTAACGGAGCCGCCCGTTTCAGACGAACCCGTATCGAAGTGAAGAATCAGGCGACGGCATTGCGATGCACGTATTAGTCAATCACGTACTGAAATCGAAGAATGCCCGGGGTGGGCTCCGAACCCACGATCTCCGCATGTCCCAGGTGCGAGGCCGGCATGACCTCGCGGGGGGCGGAGGCTTCCAAGGCGTTCCGCACCGATTGTGAAACCCTATGAGTGCGGCGCTATGTCCAGCTAAGCCACCCGGGCTCAACTTCCCGTTGTGTACTGGTTGTATTTAAGCTTCTCATCTCCGACGACCGCGGGACGAGTCACCACGGCACTCGATTCGAGTCATCACCCGCGGATTTATGTCCCAACACCGGGTGCACACACGCATGAGCCAACCGGAGATCGTCCAGTCCGTCCTCGGAGAGGAAGACGTGGTGACCCGCGTCCACCTCGGGGGCGAGGACGAACTGTTTGTAACTCCGACGCGGACGCTCGTCTATCGGGCCGAAGGCCTCCTCTCGGACGAGTCCGTCGACGAGTTCTCGCACGCTGCCGAGCAACTGTCCGTCAAGGAGGGGCGACGAAAAGCGAAGATATCGCTGGACTACGGTCTCGACGGGAGCGAGACGTTCTCGCTGTCGACGAAGCGCCTCGACGACGCGCTCCAGCCCGTCGTCGAGGGCGTCCTGTCGGCCGCCGGCGTGACCGACGAAGACGGCGAGCGTCTGGTTCAGGCGTTCCGGTTCAGCGAACTCACGTTCGTCATCACCGACGCCCGCGTCGTCCGACACATCGGGAGCGCAGTTTGGGACGAAGACTACGAGGCGTACCGCTTCGCTGACGTGACCGACCTCGAATTCGAGTCGGGAAGCGTCGCCACGACGGTCGTACTCACCGTCAACGGCCGCCAAGAGCGGTTCAAGATCCCCAACGAACAGGCGCGGCTCGTTCGCGAGAAACTCGCGCGGGCGCTGTGTGACTACCACGGCGTCGGCAGCCTCGAAGAGTTCCGCGTCCAGATGGAGAAGGCCCGGGCGAACGCCGAGTCCGCCGACGACGCCGGCCGCGACAACACCGACTTCGGCGCGGGCCCTGACCCGCTGAGCGCGAACCCCGGCGAGCTATCCGACGAGCCGGCGAACGCCACTCGCTCCGAGGACTCCGCGTCCGCCGAGCCGACCCAGCAGGCTGCTCGGAACCAGTCCACCGGGTCCGCCGAGGCTGCCGCCGCGACCGGCGCGGTGGCGGAAGCGAAGGCGGCCGAGGCCGCGACGACCCAGTCGGCCGCCGAATCGCCGGCCGCCGAGCAGTCGTCCGGCAACGTCGCCGGCGCCGACGACCTCGGATTCGAAGGGTCGGGCTTCGAATCGGCCGCCGAGTCCGAGGCGGGCGATACCGCCACCGCGGACGCCGACTACGCCGCTCTCGCTGCCGAAGTCGAGTCGCTCCGCGAGGTCGTCGAGGCCCAAAGCGAGCAGATTCGCCACCAGCAGGAGCTGGTCGAACAGCTCATCGAAGAACTTCGCCGCGGGCGGTAACGCGGTCGCGCGACCGGCGGCGACCGCGGCGACCTACTCCCGCCCGAGTACTTTTCTCACACACGACGAGCCGAACGGCCCGAGTTCGCCGGAGTCGAACCGCACGAAGTGGCCCGTCGAGATGGACGCGCCGCAGCGGCGGCAGTCGAAGTCGCCCTCGCGCTGGACGACCTGACTCTCGAACCTGACGAACGTGCCGCCGCGGTTGTGACGGATGCGGCCGCCCTCGCGCTCGATGATGCCGCGAAGCTCCGCCGCGTCGAGGATGTCGCGGGTGAGCGTCGGGTCCGTGGTGACCGTCTCGATGCGGTCGACGACCTCGGCGAGGGAGAGTTCGTCGGCTTCGAGGTGCGCGAGGAGGTCGAGCGCGAGTTCGACGCGCTCGTCGCGTGTGGGCTCGGTCACGGTTCGGGAGCCACTCGAACGGGGGCGGGCTAAAGCCCTCCGAAGCACAAAGCGTTTGGTCGCGGCGCGCCGACCGACTCCAGAGCTTCCGTGCCCCGTCCGCGTCTCGCCGCCGGCCTCGCGCTCGCGGCCGTCGTCGCCGGTCTGCTGTTCGCGTCGCCAGACGCCGTCATCGCGCGCGCGACGTGGGTCGCCGCCGACCCCGTGCGACTCGTCGCCGTCGTGAGCGCGCTGGCGCTCGTCCGCCCGCTTCTCGCGTGGCCGACGACGCTCCTCGCGCTCGTCGTCGGCTACGGGCTCGGCCCGGTCGGCGTCCCGTTCGCGCTGGCGCTCATCGTCCTCACGAGCGTCCCGCCGTTCCTCTTCGCGCGGCGCTACCGGGGCGCGACCAGATTTGCCGACATCGGCCAGCGAACGGTCGAACAGACGGGGTCGGTGAAGGGCGTGGCCGCGAGCCGTCTGCTGCCGATTCCTTCCGACGTGGTGTCGGTGGCGGCGGGCGTCGCCAACGTCCGACTCGGCGCGTTCGTGCTCGGGACCGCCGCCGGGGAGCTTCCGTGGGCCGTCGCGGGCGTCGTCGCCGGCGCGTCCGTCGAGACGCTCACGACGGACTCGCTCGCGGCGGCCGTCCGCCCGGAGTTCGTCGTCCTCGCCGCTATCGCAGGCGTGTCGATGCTCGTCCCGACCGCGTACCGCCGCTACCGAAGCGGGTCGGGCGCGTAGGAGAAGATGCGAATCGAGCGGGGCACGCGACCGACTGCGACCTATTCTAACAGCGACTCGCCGGTCATCGCGGACGGCTGGTCGACGCCGACGAGTTCGAGGATGGTCGGCGCGATGTCGCACAGCGAGCCGCCCTCGCGGACGGTCCGGCCGCCCGAAAGCGGGTGGTCGGGGTCGAGGTCGGCGTGCTCGCCCTCGGCGTCGTTCTCCGCGGCCCCCTCGTCGTCGCGGTCGGCCGCGAGGTAGACGAACGGGACGGGGTTGAACGTGTGGGCCGTGTGGGGGTCGTCTTCGGTGCCCATGTCGTCGGCGTTGCCGTGGTCGGCCGTGATGCAGACGTGGCCGCCGCGGGCGCGGACGCGCTCGACGAGCCGCCCGAGCTGTTCATCGACGGCCTCGACGGCCTCGATGGCGGCCTCGTAGTCGCCGGTGTGGCCGACCATGTCGGGGTTGGCGTAGTTGAGCACCATCACGTTCGGGTCGTCGGACTGGATAATGTCGATAGCCGTGTCGGTGAGCTCTCTCGCGGACATCTCGGGCTGGAGGTCGTAGGTCGGCACGTCGGGGCTCTCGACGATGTTCCGAATCTCGCCGTCGAACTCGACCTCGCGGCCGCCGTTGAGGAAGTAGGTGACGTGGGGGTACTTCTCCGACTCGGCCATGCGCAACTGCGTCATGTCCGCCCCGGCGAGCACCTCTCCGAGCGTGTCTTCGGGCTGTTCCGGCGGGTAGGCCACGGACACATCGAACGTCTTGTCGTACTGCGTCATCGTCGTCATGAGCACCTCCGGCGGCGTCGTCTCGAACTCCCAGACGGGCTCGATGTCGCAGAGCATCCGCACGAGCTGTCGCGCGCGGTCGGCGCGGAAGTTGAAGAAGACGACCGAGTCGCCGTCTTCGAGCGCGGGCGCGTCGTCGACGACGGTCGGCTCGACGAACTCGTCGGTGTCGCCGCGGTCGTACGACTCGGTGACGGCGTCGACGGCCGTCTCGGCGGTCCACTCCGCCTCGCGCTCGACGATGGCGTCGTAGGCACGCTTGGTGCGCTCCCAGTTCTGGTCGCGGTCCATCGCGTAGTAGCGCCCGGAGACGGTGGCGACCCCGCCGGTGCCCTGCTCGTCGGCGACGGCTTCGAGGTCGGAGAGGTATTCCTCGCCGCCGGTGGGGCTGGTGTCGCGGCCGTCGGTGAAGGCGTGGGTGACGGCCTCGACGCCGCGGTCGGCGGCGAGTTCGATGAGCGCGTGGAGGTGCTGTTGGTCGGAGTGGACGCCGCCGTCGGAGACGAGGCCCATGAGGTGGACGCGCCCGTCGTGTTCGTCGGCGTGGTCGTAGGCGGCCGTGATGGCGTCGTTCTCGTAGAACGAGCCGTCGTCGATGCTGTCGCCGATGCGGGTGTACGCCTGCTTGACGACGCGGCCGGCCCCGATGTTGAGGTGGCCGACCTCGCTGTTGCCCATCTGGCCGTCCGGGAGACCGACGCGCCGGCCGTCGACGATGAGCGTCCCGAAGGCTCCCGCATCGCGGTAGCGGTCGAAGTTCGGCGTGTCCGCCGCCTTGATTGCGTCGCGGCGGTCGTGGTCACCGAGTCCCCACCCGTCGAGGATGATGAGTGCTGCGTCCATACGTCGCCGTTCGGCGCGCCGGGCTAACTGTCCTTTGCTCCCGACATGGGATGACAACGTGTCGCGTACGGAGCCATCGACCCCGGGGTGTCGCCCCGACGGTCTTTTCTTTCGGCGCGCCGTCCGACTCGGCGATGGGTCTGCGCGACTTCGACCTCGACGCGGCGGTCGACGACTGGACGGAGTACTACCTCGGAAACGGCCCGAGCCTCGTCGTCTTCCTCGTCCTCAACGCCGCCGCGTTCCTCGTCGGGGTGAGCTTCTACGTCCACTCCGACCCCGCGCTGTCGGACCTGCCGACGTTTCTCTACCCGCTTTTCGGTGACTCGCCGGCCGCCCTCGCGCTGATGACGCTGTCGGCCGCGACGCTGCTTCCGAACCTCGGTCGCCGCGTCGCCGACGCACCCGTCAACCGACCGCTCGCGTACCTCCACACGCTCGCGTTCGTCTGGCTCGTCAAATACGGCGTCTGGACGGTCGTCGCGCTCAACCTCCGACCCGACCTCTACGTCGGTTTCTCCGGGGCCGCGCTGTGGGACTACTGGGGCATCATGCTCACCCACGCCGGCTTTCTCGCGCTCGCGCTCGTCGTGCCGCGGTACGGCGCGACCACGAAGGGCGCACTCGGGTTCGCCCTCACGCTCGCGCTCGTCAACGACGTGTTCGACTACGGCCTCGGCTACTACCCGCCGCTGAAGTACGAGGCGGGGGCGCTCCTCGCGGGCATCACCGTCGCCCTCTCGTTTCTCGCGGTGTTCCTCGCGTCGCGGGCGTTCGACCGCCTCCCGGACGCCACGGAGACCGCCCGTGAACGCCCCGCGAGTCACAATCGCTAATCGCACGACGGCGCGGAGTATCACATGAGTCAGGCTTTTCCCCACCGGCAGTCTATGACCTCGTAATGGACTCCGCGGTACTGCTCGACCTACTCGGGAACGAAAACCGCCGGCGCATCCTGCGGTTGCTCTCGCACAAACCGTGCTACGTCACCGAGATCAGCGAGTACCTCGGCGTCAGCCCCAAGGCCGTCATCGACCACCTCCGAAAGCTGGAGGACGCGGGGCTCATCGAGTCGCGCACCGACGACCAGCGGCGCAAGTACTTCCACATCTCTCGAAATCTCCGACTGGAGGTGAACGTCTCGCCGTACGGCTTCGGCGCGAAGAGCGCCTACCCGCCGAGTCCGAGCCTCGACATGGCCGGGCGCTGTCCGCACGTGACGCTCGAAGTCGAGAACGCCGGCACCGACGACGTCTCCGAGTTGGCGCGCGAACTTGGGAAACTGGAGGAGCTCGACAACGAACTCTCCTTGGCCCAGCGGTGGGTGCAGGGCCGCATCACCGACGTGCTCGACCGCCTCAACGACCGCCTCGGCGTCGACGCCGACAGCCGCTTTTACGCGGAGATTCTGGCCGCGCTCGCCAACGGGTCGAACACCGTCCGCGGCATCGCCAAGGAACTCAACGCGGACCCCGCGGTCGTCGACAGCGCGCTCCACCACCTCGCCGACGGCGGCCTCGTCGCCCACAACGGCGACCGCTGGCGAATCGACTGACGCTTACAGCTCCTGGGTCAGCCCGTTTCTGAGGTCGCGGCCGAAGTAGTGACCGACCAACCCCGCGAGCCCGCCGCTCGCCGCGCCGACGCCCGCGATAGCGACGCCGTAGTCCGCGAGCAGTTGGACCGCGAAGGGCGCGAACACGGCGAACAGCGTCGAGAGGACGAACGCGAGGCCCGCGGCGATTGCACCGGCGAGGACGACCTCCGTGTAGTATCGCTTCGAGCCGACGGCGCCGAGGACGAAGCCGGCGGCGGCGATGCCGACGAACCGGCCGATGAAGCCGACAAGGGGAATCGCACCGCCGACGAGCAGTCCGCCGATGGAGAGCACGAGCGCCGCGAGGAACACGCGCGGGGAGAACAGCCCGCCGAGGCGACCGCCGCCGCCGGACGAGGCGGAACGCTCCGCCTGCATCGCCTCGTCGCGCTCGCGGTTCACTCCGGAGAGCAGGTCGTCGACGGACTGCTCAGACTCCCGTTGGTCCGACCGTTGCATGCGTACAGGGTCGCGGGCGAGCCTGATGGCTCTTGTGCCGGTGAGCCGGTCGCGGTGAGTGTTCCGGCGCGCGACGGTGCGCCGGTCGTCTCGGTCCTACGCGTTGCGGCCGAGGATGAAGTACAACACGAGTCCCAGAAGTGGCGCGAGGAAGACGACGACGGCCCAGAGGAACGCCGGGTGACTGCTGTTTTGCCGCGCGTCGCTGTACGTCCACACTACCATCCCGAGGAACAGGAGGAAAAACAGCAGGCCGATCACGAGCGCGCCCGCGCCGCCCGACTGGAGGAGTATCGTGGGGAGCATACGCTGGCCGACGGACGGTCGGGTAAAATGTCTTGTGTCCGTTATGTCGGTGGAGCTAACGTCCCCTCAGCCACGCTCGTGGGTCGGGTATGAATCTGTGATAATCGTGGCCAGCAATCGCACCGAACGGTGAGCGTAGCGAGCCGTTCGGTATTTTTGGTCCAGATTTTTGCTCCGAGCGGGTCGCTACGCGACCCCGAGGAGGAAAAAGGTGGAATGGTGGGTTTGAAGTCTGCCCCCGCGGTATCCCGCGATATGAACGCAGGGGACCGCGTCCGCGTCACCCGCGCGGACGTCACGAACGAAGGCGTGCTCATGCCGTCTTCCACCGAGGACCACCTCGTCGTCAAGCTCGACGGCGGATACAACGTCGGTATCGCCCGCGAGGGGGCCGACGTGGACGTGCTCGAAACCGACGTGTACGACATCGAAGACGCGCAGTCCGAGGGCGACGGCACCTCCGAAATCGAGTTCGACGACGACCTCCCGACCATCTCGCTCATCTCGACCGGCGGGACCATCGCCTCGACGGTCGACTACCGCACGGGCGCGGTGACCGCGCAGTTCGACGCCGAGGACGTGCTCCGGGCCGTCCCCGACCTCGCGGGGCGGGCGAACTACCGCGGCCGCGTCGTCGCCAACATCCTCTCGGAGAACATGACGACCGACGTGTGGGTCGACCTCGCCGAGGCCGTCGCCGAGGAAATCGAGGCCGGAGCCGACGGCGTCGTCGTCATGCACGGCACCGACACGATGCAGTTCTCCGCGTCGGCGATGTCGTTCATGCTCGACACGCCCGTGCCCATCGTCTTCACGGGCAGTCAGCGCTCGGCCGACCGGCCCTCCTCGGACAACGTGATGAACGCCGTCTGCGCCGTCGAGGCCGCGAAGGCCGACGCCGCCGAGGTCATGGTCTGCATGCACGCCTCGGAGTCCGACGACGCCTGCGCGCTCCACGAGGGGACGCGCGTCCGCAAGAACCACACCTCCCGGCGCGACGCGTTCGAGACCGTCGGCGCGAAGCCGCTCGGCGAGGTCGACTACGAGGCCGAGGAGGTCACGTTCCGCCGCGACTACGCCCCCCGCGGCGAGGCCGACCTCGCGCTCCGCGCCGACATCGAGTCCGAGGTGGAACTCGTGAAGTTCACGCCGGGGATGGACCCCGCGGCGCTCGACTACCTCGACGAGAAAGCCGGCGTCGTCATCGAGGGGACGGGCCTCGGCCACGTCCACACCGACCTCATCCCGCGGTTCGAGGAACTCGTCGAGGGCGGCACGGTCGTCGCCATGACCTCGCAGTGTCTCGAAGGCCGCGTCTGCGACCGCGTCTACGACACCGGCCGCGACCTGCTCGACGCCGGCGTCGTCGAGGCGGGCGACACGCTCCCCGGCACGGCGAAGGTGAAGCTCATGTGGGCGCTCGCCAACGTCGCGGACCCGACCGACGCGATGGGTCGGAACCTCGAAGGCGAACTGACCCAGCGCTCGGTCCCGTGGGAGTGAACTGATGGAGATTCGACCCGCCCGACCCGAGGACTACGACGCGGTCGCCGCGTTCACCCGCGACACGTGGGCCGACCGCGGCGGGTCGGACTACATCCCCGACATCTACCACGACTGGATTTCCCCCGGCGAGTTAGCGCAGGCGACGCTCCTCGTCGACGTGGGCGAGGAGACGCCCTCCGACGAGGTGGCCGCCATCGCGCAAGTCGTCATGCTGTCGGAGTACGAGGGGTGGGCGCAGGGGATGCGCGTCGCGCCCGACTACCGCGAACAGGGTCTCGCGACCCGACTGTCGCACGCGCTTCTCGGCTGGGCGCGCGAGCGCGGCGCGCGGCGTGTCCGGAACATGGTCTACTCGTGGAACGTCCCGAGCCTCGCCAACGCCCGCACGGTCGGGTTCGACCCCGGCATCGAGTTCCGCTGGGCGACGCCCGACCCGGACGCGACCGCCGACCCGGCGGCAGCCATCCGCGACGACGCCGACGCCGCGTGGACCTACTGGACCGGGAGCGAGGCGCGAACCGCGCTGTCGGGGCTCGCGCTCGACCCAGTCGAGTCGTGGGCGCTCTCCGAGCTGACCCGCGACCGCCTCCACGACGCCGCGGCCGACGACCGACTGTTCGTCGTCGGGGACGACCGCGCGACCGGATTCACCTATCGCAACCGGACCTACTCGCGCGAACGCGACGGCGAGGGCGAGGGCGAGGAGACGTGGGCCGAGTACGCGGTCGCCGCGTGGGACGACCCGTCGGCCTGCGAGTCGCTGTTGGACGCGATTCGACGCGACGCCGCTTCGGTCGGCGCAGACCGGACGCGTGTCCTGTTCCCCGAGCGCATCGACTGGATTACCGACGCCGCACTCGCTCGGAGCGACCTCGCCGAGGAGCCGACGTTCGTCATGGAAGCCGACCTCTCCTGACGGGCGCGCAAGTGCGCGCTTTCGACGACCGACGACCGCCGGCGCCGGTCAGTTCCAGTCGACGCCGCGGACTTCGAAGCGCGCCCCGCCGAGCGCCGAGTCGCCCACGTCGAACTGCCAGCCGTGCAGGTCAGCGATTCGCCGCGCCGTCGAGAGATGCGTGGCGTCGTAATCGACGCCGAGCAGCTGGTTCGACTCCGCGGTCACCGCCGCGAGCTCTTCCGGTGACGGGCGGGGGCCGTCGTCGTCGACGTAGAAGCCGTCGGCTGTCGTCCCGACGACGACGCTGGACGACGAACCGGACGACGCGTTCCGCTCGTAGCAGTTCGTGAGCACCGCGACCAGAGACAGGCCGAACAAGTGGGTGTCGGCCAAGAGCGACCCGTCGCCGACGACCCGGAGCGAAGCGTCGTCCGCGCCATCGGGCGACGCGAGGGCCCGCGCTTGCGCGACGTGCGGGCGGAACTCCACCGCCCCGAGGTCGAGCGTGATGGGTTGCCCGGCGACGGCGATGCCCCACTCGACGAGCGAGTCGATGCGCGAGAGGCTTTCGGAGAGCGCCACCGCGTCGTCGCCGTCGACCGCGGCGAGTCGCTCGGCGGACGCGGTGGCCGACGCGAGCCGGGCTTTGAGCTCCGAGGCGAGCACGCTGACGAGCGCCGCGAGGTGCTCGTTTTTCTCGTTGACCTGCAGCTCCGCGAGCCGCCTGTCGGTGATGTCGAAGTGGGCGACGAGCGCGAAGCTCCCGTGTCTCGGCGTGTCTATCGGGACGACGCGGAGCGCGAACCACCGGTAGACTGCGGGCGAGTGACACGGATACTCGGCGGTAAAGAGGTCGCGGTCACCCCTGAGAACCGCGCGGATGCCGTCGGCGACGACGCCCGCGATTTCGTCGGTCTCGCGGGCCGCGTCGCACACTGCAAGGTAGTTGACGCCCGTCGAATCGGGGTCGTCCGCGTAGCCGTTCGCGTCGGCGAACGCCCGCCACGAACGGTTCGTGTAGACGATGTCGCCGCGGCTGTCGAGGAGCGCAATCGTCGCCGGGAACTCCTCGAAGCCGCGTTCGATGAGCGATACGTCGTCCATCACAGAGCGTACGCCGGGAACCCGTTTGACAGTTTCTACCACGTCGGGGGACGACGAACCGCCCGCTCGCGGCGTGAGATATTCGAAAAGCGGTGTTCGGCCGCCGGCGGTCGTGGTGCAGTCGACCGGGCGTCTGGAATCGGGTCAGTCGCGGTTGCGATTGTGGTCGCGGTCGCAGTCGCAGTCGCGGCCGCGGTGGTCAGTCCGAGGCGACGGCTCGGGGCTTATGCTCGTTTCCCTCCGTACCCGCCATGGCGAGCACGTCGTCGAAGAAGCCGAGCGAGTCGTGGGGGCCGGGGTGGGCTTCGGGGTGGTACTGACGCGTGATGACGCTCAGTTCCTCGCTGGCGAGGCCCTCGGCGGTGTCGTCGTTGACGTTGACCTGCGTCACGTCGAGTTTGTCGCCTGGGTCGGCGACGGTGTAGCCGTGATTTTGGGTCGTCATGACGACCTTGCCGGTCTGGAGGTCGCGGACGGGCTGGTTGACGCCGCGGTGGCCGAAGGCCATCTTCTCGGTGGTGCCGCCGAGCGCGCTGGCGACGATCTGCTGGCCGAGGCAGATGCCCGCCAGCGGGACCTCGCCGGCGAACTCCTCGACGAGGTCGCGCGTCGCGGTGTAGTTCTCGGGGTCGCCGGGGCCGTTCGAGATGAACAGCACGTCGGGGTCGAGCGCGGCCACGTCCTCGGCGTCCGCGTCGTAGGGGAGCACGTGAACCGTCGCGCCGCGGTCGACGAGGGAGTCCACGATGGAGCCCTTCGCGCCGCAGTCGACGAGCGCGACGGTGGTGTCGCCGTCGCCCTCGAACGTCGTCAGTTCGGTCGTGGTGACCTGCGCGCCGATGTCGACGTGCTCGCTCATGCCCTTACACTGCGCGAGTTCTTCCTTCGCGTCCTCGGGGGTCACGTCCTCGCCGACGGCGATGCCGACCTTCATCGCGCCCTCCTCGCGGATGGACGTGACGAGGTCGCGCGTGTCGAGGTGGTCGACCGCCGGAACGCCCTCGTCTGCGAGCCACTCGACGACCTCCTCGGTGAACTCGCGTGCGACGGCCGCCCGAGGGTGGACCCGGTCGGACTCGAATCGCTCGGCTCGGACGCCGTAGTTCCCGATGAGGGGGTACGAGAAGGTGAGAACTTGCTCTTCGTACGAGGGGTCGGTCAGACTCTCTTCGTATCCCGTATATGCGGTTGTGAACACCAGTTCACCGCGTGTGCGCCCCGGAACACGGCCGCGCGCTTCGACCACGCGTCCGTCTTCCAGCGCCAGATAGGCGTCCGACATTACGAGAAACGAACGGAACACGGGTGCATAAGTGTTACTTTCGAAGTCGAGTTACGAAATTCGTAATCGGTAAGTCGCTGGGGTGGGCACGTGGTGTATGGACGAGCTTGACCGACGCATTCTCGATATCCTTCGACGGGACGCTCGGACCCCCAACACGGAGATTGCGGCCGAGGTCGGGACCTCCGAGGGGACCGTCAGAAACCGCGTCGAGCGGTTGGTCGAGGAGGGCGTCATCGAGCGCTTTACGATTTCGACCCGCACGGGGAACCTGAAGGCGATGATAGAGGTGACCGTCGCGGTCGACGTCGACACCAACGACGTGTCCGAGCTGATGGCCGACTGGAAGGACGTGGACTTCGTCTGGCAGGTCTCCGGCGAGGAGGACATCGTCCTCGTCGTCGACGCCGCCGACACCCGCGCCGTCAACGACCTCATCACCCGCGCCCGCGAGCACGACGACGTGAAGAGCACGAAAACCCGCCTGATTCTCGACGAGCGCCTCGGCTGACGCCGCGCCGCCGCGTGGTCCGCGATTCGCATCGAAGCTTAGTTGACCCCCGACTCCGACGGAAGGCACATGAGCAACGCAGCGGCCGACGAGGCTACTGAACTCCACGAGAACGCAGCGCAGGACGTCATCGCCGTCGACTCCGACGACAACGCGGAGGGGACGGTCAACCGACTCGACGCCCACACGGGCGACGGCATCCGTCACCGCGCCTTCACCTGCCTCGTGTTCAACGAGGAGGGACAGATTCTCCTCGCCCAGCGCGCCCCCAACAAGCGCCTGTGGGACACCTCCTGGGACGGCACCGTCGCCTCCCACCCCGTCGAGGGACAGACCCAAGAGGAAGCCACCCGAGAGCGCCTCGAAGAGGAACTCGGCATCTCGCCCGACCAGTACTCCGACCTCCGCGTCACGGACAAGTTCGAGTACAAGCGCTACTACGAGAGCGCCGGTCTCGAATGGGAGGTCTGTGCCGTCCTGAAGGTCACGCTCGAAGACACCTCCCTCGACCCCGACGAAGAGGAAATCGCGGGCATGCTCTGGGCGGACTACGAGCACCTCCACGACCACCCCGAGTGGTACCGCCAACTGCGTCTCTGCCCGTGGTTCGAAATCGCCATGCGCCGTGACTTCGAGTAGGCTCTCGCTCGCAGCCGACGCGCGAGCGGCGATGCTCTCGCACGCCCGCGAGGGTGCCGCCCGCGACCCGCCCGCGGAGGTCTGCGGCGTCCTCGCCGGCGACGGCGACGCGCGCACCGTCACCGCCGTCCACCCCGTTTCGAACGTCGCCGCCGAGCCGCGGGTCGCCTACGAACTCGACCCTGAGGAGACGGTTTCGATTCTCGAAGCGGTCGAGGCCGCCGGCGACGACGCGGTCGGCTTCTACCACTCGCACCCCGAGTCCGACCCCGTGCCGAGCGCGACCGACCGGGAACGGGCCTCGTGGCCGGGATACGTCTATCTCATCTGCTCGCCCGACGGCCGGCTGTCAGCCCACGAGTGGACCGGCGACGAGTTCCGCGAACTCTCCGTCGCCGTCGAGTGACCTGCGGCCCCTCCGACCGGTCGCTCGCGCGCAACCCGCGGCCGACACGCTTCGGTGAGAATATCCTTTCTCAGTTCGCAGACGCAGCCATGGAACCCGACCGCTACGACGACCTCGACGGACAGGTCGCGCTCGTCACCGGCGCGAACCGCGGCATCGGCCGCCGGATAGCCGCGAACCTCCGCGACCGCGGCGCGACGGTGTACGCCGGGTCGCGCAGCGTGACGAACGAGACGCCCGAGGGCACGGAACGCGTCCTCCTCGACGTGACCCAAGAGGGCGACATCGAGGAGGTCGTCGACGGCATCTTCGCCGACCAGAACCGCCTCGACGTCCTCGTCAACAACGCCGGCGTCGGCGGCGAGGGCGAGGACATCGTCGCCGAGTCGACCGAGCGAATCGACCGCACGCTCGGCGTCAACCTCCGCGGGCCGATGCTCCTGTGCAAGCACGCGGTTCCCCTGCTCCTCCAGTCCGACGGCGGCCGCGTCGTCAACGTCTCGTCCGGCATGGGCGCGCTCGGTGAGGAGCAGTCCGGCGGGTCGCCCGCGTACCGAATCTCGAAGACCGGCCTCAACGGCCTCACCGTCTACCTCGACGGCCAGTACGGCGACGACGGCCTCATCGCCAACTCGGTGTGTCCCGGCTGGGTCCGCACCGACATGGGCGGCGAGGAGGCGAACCGACCGGTCGAGAAGGGCGCGGAGACGCCGACGTGGCTCGCGACGTTCAAGCCCGGCGCGCCCGCGGGGAAGTTCTGGCGCGACAAGGAAGTCATCGACTGGTAAGCGACCGCCGCCCCGCCGTCGCGACCCTCACGTCACGCCGCCGCGCTGCCTCTCGAACGCCTCGTATTCTCCTTCGTCCAAAATCTCGCGGACGTGCTCGACCGCCCGGTACACGTCCTCGAAGCCGACGTAGGCCGGCGAGGGAGCCACGCGAACGACGTTCGGCCGGCGGAAATCCACGACGACGCCGCGCTCCTTGAGCGCGAGGCTGATTCGGTAGGCCTCGGGGTGTTCGACCGCGACGTGGCCGCCGCGGGCCGCGGGGTCTCGCGGCGTGCCGACCTCGCACTCGGGCAGTCGCTCGTCTACGAGGTCGATGAGATAGTCCGTGAGCGCCAGCGACTTCTCGCGGAGGGCGGCCACGCCACCGGCGTCCTCGACGATGTCGAGCGCGCCGTCGAGGGGGGCCGCCGACAGCACCGGGACCGTGCCGGACTGGAACGCGCCGGCCGACTGCGCCGGCTCGTACGTCATCGCCATGTCGAACTGCGTCTCCTTGTCGTTGCCCCACCAACCGGCGAGCGCGGGCGTGACGCCGAAGTGGCGCTCGTTGACGTAGAGACCGGCGATGGAGCCGGGGCCGGCGTTGAGATACTTGTAGTGACACCAGACGGCGAAGTCCACGCCGACCTCGGAGAGGCGATGTGGGACCGCGCCGACCGAGTGCGCGAGGTCGAAGCCGGCCAGCGCGCCGGCCTCGTGAGCCGCCTCGGTGATGGCCTCGACATCGAACAGCTGGCCGCTCCGGTAGAGGACCGACGGGAGAAACACCATCCCCACGTCGTCGTCGACGGCGTCGAGCACGTCCTCGGTCTCGATGGTTCGCCCGTCGCGGCTCTCGACCACGCGGAGCGCCTCGTCGGGGTCGCGGCCGGCGCGCCGGAGCTGCGCGCGAATCGCGTAGTGGTCCGTCGGGAAATCGAGGTCGTCGACGACGATTTTCTCGCCGCGGGCGGGATCGTAGAACGTCCCGACGAGCGCGTGGATGTTGACGGTGGTGGAGTTGGCGACGACGACCTCCTCGGGGTTCGCGCCGACGAGCGGGGCGAGTCGGTCGCCCAGTCGCTCGCCGTAGCTGAACCACTCGGGGTCGGCGTCGGTCCACCCGCGGATGGCGAGGTCGCGCCACTCGTCGACGACGCGGTCGAGCGCCGCCTCCGCATCGACCGAGAGCGGGCCGAGCGAGTTGCCGTCCAAGTACAGTTCGCCTTCGGGGAGGAAAAAGCGGTCGCGGAGGTCCGAAAGCGGGTCCGCCGCGTCCATCTCGCGGGCGGCGTCGACGGCGGCGTCGGAGTCGCTGGGGTCGCCGGAGTCGCTGGGGTCGCCGGAGTCGCTGGGGTCGTCGGGGTCGTCGGAGTTAGTCATACACGACCTGAAGCGCCCGCGCGACAAGTAGTGCGAGGGCCGAGGCGGCGTCCCTTATTCGTCGGCGTCCGACTCGTCGGCCTCGCGGGCGAGTCGCTCGTAGGCGGCCCACGAGGGGTCCACGTCGGGGTGTGCGATGCGCTCGCCGTCGACGACGACGCCCTCGCCCGCGACGACGGTGCCGGCGACGCCGACGGGGGTGCCGCGGGCGTCGAGCGCGGCGACCACGTCGTCCGTGACGGCGGGGTCCGTGGCGACGACGAGCGACCCCGCGGTGGTCGAGCGCCACGGGTCGATGCCGAGGTACTCGCAGGTCTCGCGGACGCCGGGACGGAACGGGACGCTCGACGCGTCGATTTCGAGTTGGACGCCCGCGCTCCCGGCGACTTCGTTGAGCGCGCCGTGGACGCCGCACTCGGTGGCGTCGTGCATGGCGTGGACGCCGCGGCCGCCGGCGGCCGAGACGGTCATCGCGTCGCGGACGGCGTCGGTCTCGTCGAGTCGGTCCTGCGCCGCGGCGAGCACGTCGGCGTCGAGGTCCGAAAAGGCGTCGGGAAACAGCGTCGTCAGGAGGCCGGTGGCCTCGACGCCCGGCCCCTTCGTCACGAGCACGTCGTCGCCGGGTTTCGCGCCGTCCGGGCGGACCACGTCGTCGTGGTTGCCGACGGCGAGGGCGGTCGCGCCGCCGACCCACGGGTACGAACAGCCGGCGTAGCGGGCGGTGTGGCCGGTGACGATGCTGACGCCGAGGTCGTCGGCCTCGTCGTGCATCGCCCCCCAGAGTTCGGCGAACTGGTCGTCGGTCATCTCGGGCGGGAGCGTAAAGGAGACGGCGAGATGCGAGGGGTCCAGCCCGGAGACGGCGATGTCCGAGAGAACGATGTCGATGGCGAACCGCCCCGCGCGCTCGAAGCCGAGCGCGGGGAGCACGGAGAGCGGGTCGGTCGCGATGGCGACGGCGGTGCCGTCGATGTCGAGGAGGCCGAAGTCGACGCCGTGGGTCGGGCCGAGCGCCACGTCGTCGCGGGCCGCGCCCAACCGCGGGTAGATGTACTCGTCGAAGAACTCGCGGTCGACCTTTCCGAGGTCGGTCATACGCGACCTCGGGGGGCCGCCAGTAAGAACGTACTCATCCGCCGACGACGGGGCCGGGACGGATTGCGGTTTCGGTCTCGACGCGGGTCGCGCTCGCCCGGTTGGTCGGCGCGGCCGCTCGCCGGTCGAAAGGTGGGACGGTCCCCCGTCCCTGCTCATGAAGAGACGCGGAGACGGTTCGAAGGGGCATGGAAAGTCCCACCACCGGACTGCTCCCGCGTCGGTTCGACCTGAACGCCGGACGTACAAGAACCTCGCTAAGTTCCCTCGATGGACCTATATAGCTCCATTGAGGATGCGGAGAATATAGCCGCTTTAGGAACATCGCCTTCCGGCGGTCAGACCGGTCGGTGGCCCGCCTCGTCGGGGGTGTTGTTCGGGGTCCGCCACGCGTCGTCGAGGTGTTCGACGACCGCGCGGGCGACGGCGACCGGCTCCTCGTGGTGGACCCAGTGGGTCGCCTCCGCGAACGTCTTGAGGTGGCCGTCCTCGCAGAACGCGAGGCTCTCGCGCGCCATCTTCGGCCGGAGGAACCGGTCTCTGCTCCCCCAGACGACGAGCGTCGGCACGTCGACCGTCTCGGCCCGGGGCCGCGGGCGCTCGCGGACGACCGCGCGGTACCAGTCCACCATCGAACCGTAAGCCCCGGGCACCGACCACGCGGCGCGGTAGCGGTCGAGGTCGGTCGCCGAGAACGTGCCGGGGAGCGCGGAGCCGGTCATCGCCCGCTCCAAAACGGCCCAGTCGCCGACGGGGGCGACGAGTTCGGGGAGCTTCGGTAGTTGGAAGAACAGGACGTACCAGCTCCGGAGCTGTTGGGCCGGGTCGCGTCTGAGGTGTCGGGCGAGCACCGTCGGATGCGGGAGGTTCATCGCGGTGAGCGAGCTTACCCGGTCCGGGTGGTGCAGCGCGGTCCACCACGCCACCGCGCCCCCCCAGTCGTGGCCGACGACGTGGGCCGTCTCGTGACCGAGCGCGTCCGCGACGCCGACCACGTCGCCGGCGAGTTCGTCGATGCTGTACCACTCGACGCCCGAGGGACGGTCGCTCAGGTTGTAGCCGCGCTGGTCGAGCGCGACGACCCGGTAGCCCGCCTCCGAGAGCGGGCGGAGGTAGTCCGCCCACGCGTACCAACACTCCGGGAAGCCGTGGAGGAGGACGACGAGTTCGCCGTCTTCCGGCCCGGCTTCGACCGCGTGGAGCGTGACTTCGCCCGCGTCGATGCGGCGGCTCGTCGCCTCGACGGACAGCTCCACGTCGTCCCGCGACAGTCCCGATTGCTTCGCCATACCCCTCGCTACGGCGGCGAGGGACAAATGTACCGCGGCGGCACGCGGCCGTCGTCTACGAGAAACGAGTCGGTTCCGCGGGGCTGACGGGGCAGCGAAGGGCGGTGAGAGAGGTGCGGAACGGGGCGGGGCGCGAGCAGGGCGGAGCGGGGCGGAGCGGGCTACCCGAACAGGCGCTTTCTGATGCTCCGAGCGCGACTCTGTTCGGCCATGAGCACCGAACACTCCACGTCGTCGACGACGTCCATGACGACGGTCCCGCCGACGAGCCGCGAGAGGAGGCCGCGTTCCGTCGCGCCGACGACGAGCAGCGACGCGTCGGTCGCGTGGGACTCGATGGCCGCCTCGACGTCGCCGGTCTCGACGGTGAGCGTGGCGTCGCCGAGGCCGCGTTCGTCGGCCCACTCCCGGAGGAAACGCTCGCCCTCGGCCGCGTCGTCGGCGACGTGCAGGAGTTCGATTTCCGCGTCGCAGAACTCGCGGAGGACCGAGGCGATGGACGCCGAGAGGTCGGAGTCCGGGCCGCCGGCGGTCGGCACGAGCACGTGCGAGGGGTCGAAGCCGCGGTCCTTCAGCACCAACACGTCGTAGGGGAGCGCGTTGGTCATCTCCTCGACCGCGCTCTCGGCGCGGCCGGGCGACCCGTGGCTGTCGGGGCCCCAACCCATGACGACGAGGTCGGCGTTGTACGTCTCCGCCGCGTCGAACACCTCCTCGAACGACCGGTGGGAGAGGACGGTGTGGGTCTCGATGTCCACGTCGAGTTCGTCGGCGTCGGCGCGGGCCTGTTCGAGCAGGCGGTCCGCCTCGGCGAAGTCGTACTCCTCGCGGGCCGATTCGAGGGCGGTCTGGTCCGGCACTTTCACGATGTGGACGCCGACGAGCGTCCCGTCGTTGGCCTTGGCGACCGACCCGGCCAGCGACACGAGGTCGCGCTCGCTTTCGGGGTTCGAAAGCGGGACCATGACGCGGTAGCCGCCGTCGGGCTGGACCGTCGAAGCCGCCGACACCGCGGCGTCGGGCATCTCGCCCGACCGAGAGAGCACGTACCGCGAGAGGATGCCCCGCTTGTCGGTGCGCTCGCGGGCGTAGAACAGGTACCAGACGATGCCGAAGACGACGAACAGCACCGACAGCCCGATTTCGATGGGGTCGAGGAAGGCGATGAGTCCGAAGGAGAACACCGCGCCGAGAATCGGCGTCATCGGGTAGAGCGGAACCGTGAACTCGGGGTCGTAGTCGGGCGCGTCGGACTCGCGCATCACGATGAGCGCGAGGTTGAGAAGCCCGTAGACGATGAGGTGGAGGGCGCTCCCGGCCTTCGCCAGCACCTTGATGTCGTCGACGGCGACGAGCGAGAAGACGATGATGAAGCCCGTGACCGCGATGGAGCGGTACGGCGTCGCGAACCGGGGGTGAATCTCGTTGAGCCACGCCGTGACGAGTTTGTCGCGGCCCATAGCGAAGTTGATGCGCGACGACGCGAGGATGGAGGCGTTCGCGCTCGACGCGGTGGCGAGGAGGCCGCCGAAGATGATGAGCCCCGCCCCGAGCCCGCCGAGGCCGAGCGCGGACTCGAACGAGAGTTGGGCGACCTCGACGACGGGGTCGGCACCGGCGGCCGACAGCTCCTGCCACGGCTTGACCGACGCCATGATGATCATCAGGATGGCGTACATCGTCGTGACGATGACGACCGAGCCGACGACCGCGAGCGGGAGGTTGCGGCCGGGGTTCTTGATCTCCTCGGCGACGGTCGTGATTTTCGCGAAGCCGAGGAAGGAGACGAAGACGAGCGCCGTGCCGGGGAGCACCGCGCCGTAGCCGCCGAGTTCGCTCGGCGCGAACGGGCGGAGCGTCGTGAGGTCGGCTTCGAGGAAGCCGAGTATCGAGAAGGCGGTCAGGATGACGACGAGCGTGATGACGATGACGACCTGGAGCGCGCCGGTCTCCTTCGCGCCGACGTAGTTGACGCCGATGAACAGGAGGCCGGCGAGTATCGCGGCCACCTGCACCGCAGACAGGGAGACGACGCCGAGGCTCACCGCCGGTATCGACACGACGCTGACGAGGAAGTCACCGAAGCCGATGACGTAGAACGCCGAGGCGAACGCCAGCCCCATCCAGTTTCCCATGCCCGCGATGGAGCCGAAAAGCGGGCCGAGGGCGTGGTTGACGTAGTAGTAGCTCCCGCCGGCTTTCGGCATCGCGGTACCGAGTTCGGACGCCGACAGCGCCGTGAAAAGCGAGATGACGCCGCCGACGACGAACGAGAGCGCGACGGCCGGACCGGCGATGCCGTACGCGTCGCGGGGGAGGACGAAGATGCCCGCACCGATCATCGTTCCGACGCCGATGGTGAGCGCGGCGACGGGTCCGAGGTCTTTGGCGAGTTCCTCGTCGGTCATGTTTCACCCCCGGCGTCGCCGTCGTCGCCCGCTCCGGCCGGCAAAACGACCACGGGGCGGTCGCTGTGCCGGACCAGTTGGTCGCGGACCGCGCCCGAAAACAGGTCCCACCACGAGCGACCGCCGCGCGGGGTGAAGACGATTGCCGTCGCGTCGGCCTCGGCGGCGGCGTCGAGGATGGCGTCGCCGACATCGGTCGCAAACCGGAGGTCGGTGTGGAGATCGACGCCGGCGTCGTCCGCGGCGCGGCGGGCGACGTCGAACAGTTCGTCGGCGACCTCCTCGCGCTGTTCGACGCTGGCTTTGTCCGGCGCGCCGCCCGCCTTCTCGATGACGTGGACGACGGAGGCCCGACCGCCGGCCGCGGCGATGCGCGGGAACGCCGCGGCGCAGGTGAGCTCGGCGTCGTCCGCGTTCGCAATCGGCAGCAGGGGACGCGAGAACAGCGGTTCGACGTGTTCAGTCATCTGTCGAACCCACGGGAGTGGTGTGACAAAAGCGATTCCGCCCGGCGGAACGGGATTGTGCGGGGACGGCTGTGCCCGATTCACAACGTGACCGTCGGGAATTCATGTGCCGGGATTGTGCGCCAATCGGTTTAGAAGTTCGCAAACCGGGGTACGGTGTCGGGCGAATCGACGCGGGAGAGACGGAGGCCTCAGACGGCGGTGACCCACGCCCGGTAGCCCTCGTCGCGGCCGTAGACCGCCTGAAAGACGCGGTCCGCGAAGCCGGCGAGGCGGTTGGCGTCCGAGCGGGCGGTGATGCGGACGTTCGTCCCCTCGGCCTCCTCGGGGCTCTCCAGTTGGTCGATGCGGAACTCGGGGAACTCCGAGAGGAGCGTCTTGAGGCGGTCGAGTTCGCCTTCCGTCACGTCCATGTTGAACGTCTGGTCCGCGAACTGAAGCCACGGACCGGGACCCTCGCCGTCGACGTCGTCGAGGCGCTCGGCCTCGATGGTGAGAAAGGCGCTGCCGCGGTCGCGGTGCGCCGACACGGCGTCGGCGAAGAGCTTCCGTCGCTCGCGGGCGGTGTCGGCCTCGAATCGAGTCATGCGGGTCGATACAGCCGCGCGGTACAAAAGCGACCCGCGTCGGGGCGGGTGCGGCGTCAGTCGGACGGCGATCGAGACGGCCGCCGGCGCATCAGAACAGCGCGAGGACCGCGGCGAGCGCGAGGGCGCTGACGGTCAGTAGTTGCACGCCGAGGACGGCGAGCGGGGCCGCGCCCGTCCGCCGCATCGCGTCGAGTCGAACGTCGAGGCCGAGGCCGACGAACGCGAGCGCGAACAGGGCGTCGCTGGCGGTGCCGACGGTGGCGAGCGTCGCGTCCGAGAGCAGGCCGAGGTTGGCGACGGCGGCGACGGCGACGAATCCGACGAGGAACCGGGGAACGCCGTCGAAGACGGCCCGCAGACCGGTCGCGGCCTCCTCGGCGCGGCCGGCGTAGCGAACCGCGTAGGCGACGGCGACGAAGCCGAGCATGGAGTTGCGCGCGAGTTTGGTGACGGTCGCCCAGCGGCCCGCAACGTCGGAGTGGGCGAAGCCCGCCGCGGTGACGGGGCCGGTGCTGAACATGCTCAGGCCGGCCCAGATGCCGAACTGGCGGCCGGACAGGGGGAGCAGGTCGCCGGCGATGGGGAACACGGCGAGCGTGAGCGCGTCGAACAGGAGGACCGCGGCGACGACGTGGGCGAGCGACTCGCCGTCGGCGTCGATGGTGCCGGCGATGGCGGTGGCCGCGGAGACGCCGCAGACGCTCGCGCCGGCCGCGAGGAGCGACCCGGTCTTGTCGGCGAGGCCGAACACCCGCCCGGCGACGGCCTCCACGAGGAGCACGCCCGCGGCGACGGTGACGACGACGAGCGCGACGAGCACCGGCCCCGAGGCGACGAGTTCGTCGATGGCGATGCGAGCGCCGAGCAGGACGATACCCGTTTCGAGGAGGAGTTTCTGCGTGTCGACGCCGGGGCGCGCCCAGTCGGGGACGCCGACCGTGTTGGCGACGACGGCCCCGAACAGCACGCCGAGCAGGAGCGCGTTGACGCCGGGGACGAAGCCGGCGACGAGCGTGGCCGCCCCCGCGAGGGCGACGAGGGCGCCGACCCCGGGGGCGAGTCGCGCGAGCCGACCGACGCCGGCGGCCGAGTTCTCCCCGGCGCTCACGGCCCGAGCGCCGCGAGGACGGTCACGACGACGAGTCCGAGGGCGGTCGCGCGCCAGCCGCGTTCGAGCGTACACCACAGCCTGTACGCGCGCTCGACGGCGGTCGCGCCGAGCGCGTCGCGCATGAGGGACGAATCGCGCATTTGCCGAAGTCACGAGTGCCGCGCCGTTGAACGTGTCGCTTCCGTCTGCGAAACCGGCAACAAAGACCTCGAACACCGCGGTGAGACGGCCGAACGAGCGGTAGGCCGACGAACAATGAGCAACATTTTCTTGTTCCTCTGACCATCGCCGTCGCAGAACTCAGTACGTATCTTCAACACTATATGCTCTCGCCGGATGGGGTCAGATATGGCAAAGCGCATCCTTCTGCTCGGAGCGCCGGGCGCAGGTAAGGGCACACAGTCGAAGCGACTCGCCGAGACCTACGGCGTCGAACACGTCACCACCGGCGACGCGCTGCGCGCGAACAAGGACATGGAGACCGAGTACGGGACGCCCCGCTCGTTCATGGAGAAGGGCGAACTCGTCCCCGACGCGGTCGTCAACGAAATCGTCGAGGCCGCGCTGGAAGACGCCGACGGCTACGTCCTCGACGGCTACCCGCGGAACCTCTCGCAGGCGGAGTACCTCACCGAAATCACCGACCTCGACGCGGTCATCTACCTGAACGTCGCCGAGTCCGAACTCGTCGAGCGCCTCACCGGCCGCCGCGTCTGCGACGACTGCGGCACGAACTTCCACGTGAAGTTCAACCAGCCCGAAGCGGAGGGCGTCTGCGACGACTGCGGCGGCGAACTCGTCCAGCGCGACGACGACACCGAAGAGACCGTCCGCGAGCGCCTGTCGGTGTTCGAGGAGAACACCGAGCCGGTCATCGAGCACTACCGCGACGAGGGCGTTCTCGTCGAGGTCGACGGCGAACAGACCCCCGACGAGGTCTTCGAGGACATCCGGGCCGTCGTCGACGACGCGTAAACGCGGACTCGACGCGCGAACCGCCTCATCGACGCAGTTCGGTGCGACGTTTTTCACCGACGAAACGGGAGCGCCAGCGTCGCCGCCGGCGCGCTCGCTGTCGTCCGCAGAGTAAAACCTTGATAACAGCCGGTTGCTAAAGAGCCGGTAATGGCACGAATCGAATCTCGGGTGCGCGACCTCGTCGGCTCCGACGCCGACATGCGCGCCGCCGTCGAAACCGTCCTCGACCGGGCGGACGACGGAGAAGTCGAGTGGGCCGACGTTCGCGACGAGCTCACGAGCGGCCAGTGGGGTCGCCTCATCGAGAAGGGTATCCTCGTCGACGGCGACGAGGGGTTCCGGCTCGCCGACGTGGGGGAGACCCGCGCCGGCCTCGAAGACGACACGTCCGGCTCCGGCGGCTCGTCGTCCTCGTCGACCGACGTCGACACCGGCGACTCGTCGTGGTCGAAGTACGACAAGGGCGCGGCCGTCGTCACCGTCGGCCTGTTCCTCGGCTACTCCGTCTCCGAGGTTCGGAACCTCATCGGCGGCGTGATGGACGCGGCGCTCGGCCCGCTGGCCGAGATGCTCCCGTTCTACGCCGTCGTGATGGTCCTCGCGCTCGCGACCGGCCTCTACTCCACGCTCTTGCAGGCGAACCTCATGGACATGGAGAAGATGGGGAAGTACCAAGAGCGGATGAAGGACATCCAACAGCGACAGAAGGACGCCAAGGAGCGCGGCGACGACGCGGAGCTCGAAAAGATTCAGGAAGAACAGATGGAGGCGATGGGCGACCAGATGGGCATGTTCAAAGAGCAGTTCCGCCCGATGGTCTGGATCATGTTCCTCACCATCCCGGTGTTCCTCTGGATGTACTGGGCCATCGGTGTCGGCGGGGGCTCCGACCCGCACATCGTCACCGAGAACATCGTGCTCCCGCTCGTCGGCTCCGTCGGGTGGAAGCAGGGCGTCCTCGGTCCCATGCAGGCGTGGATTGTCTGGTACTTCCTCTGCTCGATGGGCTTCACCCAGATCATCCGCAAGAGCCTGAACATCGACATGTCGCCGTCGGCGTCGTAAGCCAACTGGGCGACTCGAAACGACTCCGTTTCTCTCTCCGTTTCCGCGTCTCACCAGCCTCGGTTCTCTCGCACTCACCCCCGTGAGAAGCCTCCGCAGGGGTCGTCGGCAACGATAACACCTTTTAGCCGACCGCACCCAGCATGGATATGTTACTGACCGTCTCCGGACCACCGGGCAGCGGAAAGAGTACGACCGCCGCCGCGCTCGCCGAGGCGTTCGACCTCGAACACATAAGCGGCGGAGACATCTTCCGCGAGCTCGCCGCCGAACGCGACATGACCGCGGTCGAGTTCAACAAACTCGCCGAGGAGGACGACCAAATCGACCGCGACCTCGACCGTCGCCTCCGCGACATCGCGCTCGACCGCGACGACGTGCTCCTCGAATCCCGACTCGCCGGCTGGCTCGCCGGCGACGCCGCAGACCTCCGATTCTGGCTCGACGCCCCCGTCGACGTTCGCGCCGAGCGCATCTCCGACCGCGAGGACAAAGCGCCCGACATCGCCCGCGAGGAGACGACGACCCGCGAGGCGAGCGAGGCCAAGCGGTACGACGCCTACTACGACATCGACATCACGGACCTCTCTATCTACGATATCGCGCTCAACACCGCCCGCTGGGGCCCCGACGAGGTGACGGCCGTCTGCATCGCCGCGGTCGACTCCTACGACCCCGAAGCCGACGAGGGCAAATACCCGGTCGACGGCGTCCGCTACGACTTCTGACCATGCTCCGAGACCCGCCCGAACACCGCAGCGTCGACGACCTGCTCTCGTTCGGCGTCGTCAACCTCGACAAGCCGCCGGGGCCGTCGGCCCACCAGGTCACCGGCTGGGTCCGCGACATGGCCGACGTCGACCGCGCCGCCCACTCGGGGACGCTCGACCCGAAGGTGACCGGCTGTCTGCCCACGCTCCTCGGCGACGCGACCCGCATGGCGCAAGTGTTCCTCGAGGGCTCGAAGGAGTACGTCTCCGTGCTCGAACTCCACGGGCCCGCGCCGGCCGACATCGACTCGACCGTCGCCGAGTTCGAATCGAAGCTCTACCAGAAGCCCCCGCGGAAGTCCGCCGTCTCGCGCCGCCTCCGCGTCCGCGAAATCTACGACTTGGACCTCCTCGAAGTGAAAGACAGACAGGCGCTCCTGCGCATCCGCTGTGAGTCGGGCACGTACATCCGCAAGCTGTGTCACGACCTCGGGCTCGCGCTCGGCACCGGCGGCCACATGGGACACCTCCGCCGGACCGCGACCGACCCCTTCGACGATGCGGACCTCGTGACGCTCCACGACCTCAAAGACGCCCTCGCGTTCGCCGCGGAGGGCGACGAGTCGTGGCTGCGCGACGTGGTTTCGCCCGCCGAGCGAGCGCTGTCGCACCTCCCGTCCGTGACCATCGCCAACAGCGCGGCCCGCGAGGTCGCCAACGGCGCGCCCGTCTACGCGCCCGGCGTCTTCGACGTCGACGCCGACGCCTCCCGCGGCGACCTCGTCGCCTGTTTCACCGACGACGGGTCGGCCGTCTGTCTGGGCGAACTCGTCGGCGACGCCGACGCCGACTCCGGCGAGGTCGTCTCGCTGGAAGCCGTGTTGGTCTGAAGCGGGATTCTACCTTCTCCGGCGCTTCTGCTCCGCGTCCGCGAGCGTCTCCGCCTGCTCGTTGACCGACGCGACCTCCCGCTTCGCGTCCGATTTGTCGAGGTCGTAGACGTAGCGCCACGACGCCAGCGGGTAGCCGTGCGACTCCTCGGAGCGGTCCGCAGTCGGTTCGGACTCGCTCCCGCGGCGTATCGACCACCATCGGGCGGCCGCAACGCCTAGCGCGATGAGGACGAGGAGCATCGCGACGAACGGCAGGACGAGCAGGACGCTCTGGAGAGACGTGAGCACACGTTGTCATTACTCACGAGCCGGCAAAAGTGTACTCGCCGCCGGGTGTCGGCCTCTCGGCGGCGTCCGAACCGCACGACGACGGTGCGATACCGTGGCACGCCAGTCCGTCGCGTCGCCGCGACGAAACGAAGGGCTTAACCGCGAGACACGCATCGCTTTGAATGCACCCCGGGACCGTGGGGTAGTGGTATCCTCTGCCGATGGGGTCGGTAGGACCTGAGTTCGACTCTCAGCGGTCCCACTTCTTACGTTCGTGGATTAAAATTACTGGTAGTACAAGCTCTCTCTATACATTTTGCACTCAACTATTATCTGGAAATAAAAACTCGCTTAAAATCCGCTCTGCGGGGTAGGTTGCGTGATTCGCGAGTGCCCTGCGTGCGGTCACGAGTCGGAGAACCTCCACGCGATCGTTTCTGATTGTGACGTTTTCTTAGCGGGGTTGTGGCTAAAGACCCACACACCAAGACTACCGGAGTCTTCGCTTCGATCAAGCTCCAGATGAAACACATGAAACGGGGGTCGCCGCACCTATTCGGCGCGGCTTGCTAAAGAAATTTGGGAGAAACATCTCGGATAAGTACGATATCAGTTGCGAAACCTAGGTAATATTATTAGGCTGTTTCACAGTACGTTCAATTCAAATGACAGATGAGACAATAGATGGCTCGTTTGCTTTCTTTGGACGCATTTACCCTGAGCGAGTAAATCTTCGAATAGAGGAAGTAGCCGAATTGTACTACGAAAACGATTTTACGACGTTCGACATGGAGTTATTCATCCATGGGTCCCACATTTTAGCGGAAGTTACACCTACTGAGGATGTTGATAACTTGGCAACGCTTCGTAATTTGGTCGAAAGCGCGGTTGAATCACTAACAGACCCGATAGCCTTTTTGAATGGGGTATACGTTCATGTTGAAATAACGGGGGTTATCGCGCCAGACGGGTACAAACGGGTGTTTGGGTATAATCATGGGGCGATAAGTGGTAGATTCACACAGCAAGAGATATCCGAGGACTGGATGCCAAAAGTTCAATCAACCTACCAGACCGAGGCCGGAAAATATCTGCAACGTTGTTTAACTGACTTCCGACTCGCTTTAGAACATGCAGAGGATACTGGATTCTACAGTTACCGCGCAATCGAATCTCTTAGGCAGTACTTCAAATCGAGGGAGAACAATAAGAAAGAATCATGGATCGCCCTTCGTGAAGCAGTCGAGGTTGATCAAAAGATTATTGAGGAGAACATTAAAGAATACGCTGACGGTCGGCGCCATGGAGAACCAACGTCTATCACAAATGAAGATCGGACGAGAGTCTTAGAAACGACATGGGGGATTATTAGGAGTTTCCTTGAGTTTGCTGATTCAGAACTCAATACACAACAAGATCCCGAGTAAAGTGGTATATCTGGAGAATACGCGCCTACAATTCTCATCTAAGTACTCGATGACCTGTGTACCCCCGACTTCACATTTGTAGAGAGACGTGCAACTTCAACGAATCGCACGAACTCAGACACTTGAAATACACCGCCTCAGACGAAGCACCGATTTCGCCTGATGACTACGCGTGCATATCTAGAAAAATGCGATCCATGCGAGCCGAGTGGTCCCACACCACCGTCTTATTCCGTCGGCGGACAGAAGTCTCGCGGGCCGCGATAGCCCCGGATTGAATCCTCGTCACTCCCATCGACATCGTCAAAAAATCGGCCGAGAACCGTTAATCAGGTCGAGACGGCATCGCAGGTCCAGCCGGGGTCGCTCCCCGTCCGCCGGATGAGGTCCGCGCGGCACGCCGGACAGTAGTCGGGGACCGTCGTTTCGCCTCGCGGGACATAGACGCCACCGCCGCATTCCACGCACGCATCGGCGACGACTGTCGTGCAGTCCGCACACAGGTTGAAGTCGTCAACCGTGAGGTCGCGCAGCACTTCGAGCTTTTTGTCCAGGATGTACTCGTCGATAACCGCCTGACAACTGTGGCACGGCTTCATAGCGATACAGCGTGTCAATTGAGACCATGCCACATATACCTGTCGTCGCCGGTGTCTCTTGTCGCGGAACGTCGGTCGTGTGAGAACGTCTCCGAGTACGGATACTGTCACGAGTACGCGCGAGCGACGCTAGCGCGCCCGGTGCGAACGTGTTTCACAGAATTCATAAGTAACTCGGTGACGAGTTACTATTTGCTGCTGTCAGAGGCACACCGGGGCGAACGACCGGGCACGTTTGCCCTCCCCTCCACATCCATTCTCCCGCATCTACTGGTTCGAGCGGTCACCCACGAGCACGCGGTTTGGTGGCGTTCGAGAACCGAACTTCAGCTCCGCGCACTCGCGTCGGCGGAGGCGTCGTCGGCCATCTCGGGGAGCATCGCGTTCGTCGCCCGATGGACGCCCACGAGCAGGACCACGCTCGCGACGATAGTCGCGACCGACTGCGGCGTCGAGAGCAGGCCGAGCGAGACGATGAGCGTCGTCGCGCACGCCGGCGGGTGGACCGCGTCGAGTTCGACCATCCCCCAACTCGTCGCGGCGACCGAGACGGCACCGCTCGTGACAAGCCGCAACGTGTCGGTCGACGCGACCGACAGTGACGGGCTAATCGTCACACCGGAGGCGATGAGCGCGTAGGCCGCGAAGCCGACGACGGCACCGACGGCGTGGCCGCCGACGATGCGAGTCGAGCGGGGCCGCGTGCCGCGCCGCGGAAACGCCAGCGCGAACGCCGTGGGGCCGAGGCTCGGAAAGACGAACGGCTGACCGGTGGCCCACGCGACACCGCCGAGTGCGGCGACGAGCAGGCCGGCGGAGAGCCCCGTTTCGAGGCCGCGACGAGACATGCGACACGCTCTGTCGGCGTCGCGTGAAAACGCTGTCTAATTCGAGCGGGAACAGCGTCGGCGGCGACGCCGAGCGCCGGCCCGGAAGCGACGCCGACGGGCGAGGAGAGCCTAAATCCAGCCCTCTTGGGCGAGCAGCTCGCCGTTGAGGACCGACGCGCCGGCCGCGCCGCGAATCGTGTTGTGCGCGAGGCAGTTGTACTTCACGCCGTGGTCGGTCGACTGGATGCCGCCGGCCGAAATCTGCATCCCGTCGCCGCGGTCGCGGTCGAGGCGGGGCTGCGGGCGGAACTCGTCCTCGAAGACGTGGATGAGCCGTTCGGGCGCGCTCGGGAGGTCGACGCCGGGGTACTCGCGCATCGCGGCGGCGACGTCCTCGGGGGAGGCGTCGTCGGCCAGGTCGGCGAAGACGCTTTCGAGGTGGCCGTCGAGCGTCGGAATGCGGTTACACGAGGCGTTGACTTCCGCGCCGTGGAGCGCGACCTCCGCGCCGTCGAACGAGCCCAGAAGCTTGCGGGACTCCGTCTCCATCTTCTCGTCTTCGCCGCCGATGTGCGGGATGGCGTTATCGATAATCTCCATCGAGGTGACGCCGTCGTAGCCCGCGCCGGAGACGGCTTGGAGAGTCGTGACATCGACGCGTTCGAGGCCGAACTGGTCGAGCGCGGCGAGCGTCGGGACCATCGTGATGGTCGAGCAGTTCGGGTTCTTCACGAGCGCGCCGTCCCAGCCGCGCTCGTCGCGCTGGACCTCGATGAGGTCGAGGTGCTCCGGATTTATCTCCGGAATCGTGAGCGGCACGTCGGGGGCCATGCGGTCGTTCGAGGAGTTCGAGGAGACGACGTAGCCCGCTTCGAGGAACGCGGGCTCGACCTCGGCGGCGACCGACGACGGGAGCGACGAAAACAGGAGGTCGATGTCGTCGGGCACGGCCGCGGGGTCGGTGCTGCCGACTTCCATCGCGGCCACGTCGTCCGGGATGGGCGTGTTGACGCGCCACTTCGCGGCCTCGTCGTATCGCTTGCCCGCGCTCTCTTCGCTCGCGGTCAGCGCCGCGAGTTCGAACGTCGGGTGGTCGTCGAGAAGCTGGATGAATCGCTGTCCGACTGCACCGGTTGCACCGAGGATGCCGACTCGTACTGCCATTACCCGTGTCGTAGTGTGGCACACGCATAAGGCCGTTTGGATTTGAACCAGTATTCGCGGCGGATAGTGCCAGAGAACTGTAAGCTCGGGCGTTCTATCACGGTCGAACACGTAAATCGTCGTCTGTCGAACCGGCCACCGACGTGCGTTGGGAAAATCGATAGAATAACGTGCGGTTCCCTGAAAGACTACCGCAAATGTTCAGCAAGGTTCTCGTCGCCAACCGAGGCGAGATCGCGGTGCGCGTCATGCGTGCCTGCGAGGAGCTCGGAGTCCGAACCGTCGCCGTGTACAGCGAGGCGGACAAACACGGCGGGCACGTACGGTACGCCGACGAGGCGTACAACATCGGTCCCGCCCGCGCGGCCGATTCCTACCTCGACCACGAGTCGGTCATCGAGGCCGCGAGAAAGGCCGACGCCGACGCCATCCACCCCGGCTACGGCTTTCTCGCGGAGAACGCCGCGTTCGCCCGGAAGGTCGAGGAGTCCGAGTTCAAGTGGGTCGGCCCGTCGGCCGACGCCATGGAGCGCCTCGGCGAGAAGACGAAGGCCCGCGCGCTCATGCAGGACGCGGACGTGCCGGTCGTCCCCGGCACGACCGAGCCCGCCGACTCCGCCGCGGACGTGAAGGCCGTCGCCGACGAGTTCGGCTACCCGGTCGCCATCAAGGCCGAGGGCGGCGGCGGCGGCCGTGGCCTGAAGGTCGTCCACTCCGAAGACGAGGTCGACGAGCAGTTCGAGACGGCCAAGCGCGAGGGCGAGGCGTACTTCGATAACGCCTCCGTCTACGTCGAGAAATACCTCGAATCGCCGCGCCACATCGAGGTGCAGATTCTCGCTGACGAGCACGGCAACGTCCGCCACCTCGGCGAGCGCGACTGCTCGCTCCAGCGCCGCCACCAGAAGGTCATCGAGGAGGCCCCGTCGCCGGCGCTCTCCGACGACCTCCGCGAGCGCATCGGCGAGGCCGCCCGCCGCGGCGTCCGCGCCGCCGACTACACCAACGCCGGTACCGTGGAGTTCCTCGTCGAAGACGGCGAGTTCTACTTCATGGAGGTCAACACGCGCATCCAAGTCGAACACACCGTCACCGAGGAAGTGACGGGCCTCGACGTGGTGAAGTGGCAGCTGCGCGTCGCCGCCGGCGAGGAACTCGACTTCTCGCAGGACGACGTGGAAATCGAGGGCCACTCGATGGAGTTCCGCATCAACGCGGAGGCCCCCGAAAAGGAGTTCGCGCCCGCGACGGGCACGCTCGCGACCTACGACCCGCCGGGCGGCATCGGCGTCCGCATGGACGACGCCGTCCGCCAGGGCGACGAAATCGGCGGCGACTACGACTCGATGATAGCCAAACTCATCGTCACCGCCTCGGACCGCGAGGAGGTCCTCGCCCGCGCCGAGCGCGCGCTCGCCGAGTTCGACATCGAGGGGCTCCGCACGGTCATCCCGTTCCACCGCCTCATGCTCACCGACGAGGCGTTCCGCGAGGGGAGCCACACGACGAAGTATCTCGACGAGGTGCTCGACCCCGACCGCATCCAGGCCGCCGTCGAGCGCTGGTCGCCCGAGGCCGTCGCCGACGATGACGACGACGACGAGGTCACCGAACGCACCTTCACCGTCGAGGTCAACGGCAAGCGCTTCGAGGTCAGCCTCGAAGAGCGCGGCGCGCCCGCCATCCCGGTCGGCAACGCCTCCGCGGGCACATCCAACTCCTCCGGCCCGCGCAAGCGCCGCGACGACGGCGGAAACGACGACGCCCAGCAGATTATCGAGGGCGACGGCGAGTCCGTCACCGCCGAGATGCAGGGGACTATCCTCTCTGTCGAAGTCGGAGAGGGCGACGAGGTCGAACCCGGCGACACCGTCTGCATCCTCGAAGCCATGAAGATGGAAAACGACGTGGTCGCCGAGCGCGGCGGCACCGTCTCGCAGGTGCTCGTCTCCGAGGGCGACAGCGTCGACATGGGCGACGTGCTGCTCGTCCTCGACTAGTCGGCTCCGGGCCTCCGAACCGACGCTCGAACCGCGAACCTCTTTTCCCGTGCGCCGGTACCGTCCACCATGAGCGACACGCGACGCGCCCTCCTCGACGCACTCGCTGCGGGTCCCGTCTCCGGGCCCGACCTCGCCGACCGACTGGGCGTCTCCCGCGCCGCGGTCTGGAAGCACGTCGAAGCGCTCCGCGACGAGGGGTTCGGCGTCGAGAGCGCTGGCGACGGCTACGTCGTCACCGACGTGCCGGAGTACGGCGGCCCGGCAATCGAGTACGGCCTCGACGCCGACTACGACGTGGAGTTCCACGAGACGCTCGACTCCTCGAACGACCGCGCCCGCGAACTCGCCGCCGAGGGCGCGAGCGACGTGGTGGTCGTCGCCCGCAAGCAGACCGCCAGCCGGGGGAGGAAGAACCGCGAGTGGTCCGCCCCGGACGGCGGCGTCTGGATGAGTCTGCTCGTCCGCCCGGACGAACCGCCGGCGTACGCCCCGCTGTACACGCTGGCGATGGCCGTCGCCGTCTGCGACGCGGCGCGAGAGGCCGGGGTTGACGCGAGCATCAAGTGGCCGAACGACGTTATCGTGAGCGAAGCGAACGATAACCCGTCGGGCGCGTCAGCGTCCGACGGTGTTCTCGTGAACGAAGTGAGCGATAACTCATCTGACTCGCCAGAGTCAGATGTAGTCGCCACGAGCGAAGCGAGTGGCAGTTCGTCTGCGAACGCAGACGGTATTTCCGCGAGCGAAGCGAGCGGAGGTTCACCGGCTCACGCCGGTGGCGTTGCCACGAGCGAAGCGAGTGGCAGTTCGAAATCCGACACGCCCGTAGACACCGACGCGCCCGCCGACCGCGGCTACCGGAAGCTCTGCGGCATCCTCACCGAGATGGAAGGCGAGGCCGACCGCGTCTCGTGGCTCGTCATCGGCCCCGGAATCAACGTCAACCTCGACCCCGCGGCCCTCCCCGCGGGCGCGACCAGCGTCGCCGCCGAGGCCGGCCCCGTCGAGCGCCGCGCGTTCGTCCAGCGGGTGCTCGAACGCTTCGACGAACTGCGCGGCGACCTCGACGCCGTCCTCCCCGCGTGGCGCGAGCGGGCGGACACGCTCGGCAGGCGGGTCCGCGTCCACACCGCGAGCGGCGTCATCGAGGGCGACGCCGTCGATATCGAAGACCCCGGCACGCTCGTCGTCAGCACCGACGCGGGCGAAAAACGAGTCCACGCCGGCGACTGCGAACACCTGCGCCCGGCCGACGACGGGCGCTGAATCCGCGACCGAACCTGTACCGCTGTTTCTGCTGTTCCGCTACTCTCCGCCGTCGGCGGTCGCCGTCGAATCGGCGGGCGCGTCCGCGTCCGCCTCCGCCTCTGCGGGCGAATCGATGGGCGTCTCCGGCGCGGTCTCGCCCGGTACCTCGACGGCGTGCTCGCCCGCGTCGTCGCCGCCCTCGATGCGGACGGTCAGGACGGGGACTTTCGACGCGCGGACGACCTTTTCTGCGACCGAGCCGAGGAGGAGGCGGTCGATGCCGCCGCGGCCGTGGGTCCCCATCACGATGAGGTCGCACTCGCCGCGCTCGGCGAACTCGACGATTTCGCGGCTCGGCGTCCCTTCGAGGACGTGCGTCTCGACGGGGACCCCCTGCGACTCGGCCGCGCGCTCGACTTGGTCGAGCGCCGATTCGGCGTCGGCGCGCAGCATGTCGTCGAGCCCCTCCCACGACGATTCCATCGGGAGCCCCGCGAAGCTCCCGGCGTTCACCACGTACACCCCGTGGAGTTCCGCATCGTGGACGGCCGCTAACGCCGCCGCGTGGACCGCGACGCGCTCGGAGCCGGCGGAACCGTCAATGGGAACGATGATTCGGTCGTACAACACCATGACACTTGATAACATATTCTCGGGTCGGTAATAACCCTTTGCTACGGGAGGAGTACTGCGAGAATAGGTCGGCGTTCGTGAGCGTTCCGCGGCCCGACGGCCGACGGTCGCGGGTCGGCGGTCGTGGGTCGGCGGTCGCGAGCCGGCGATGTGTCCGCCGCTCGACTCAGAGATACACGTCTTTCACGTCCGCCTGCCCGGCCCGCCGGACGACGGCGCGGGCCACGTCCTCGACGCCCGCGAGGTTGTCCGTGTCGCCGTCGAGGACCAGCAGCTTGGCGTCGCGGCCCTCCTCGACGAGGCCGTAGTTCAGCCCGGCGATGTCGGCCCCGTTGACGGTCGCCATGCGGAGGACTTCGGCGGCCGACACGTCCGCCAGCTTGGAGGTGAACTCCATCTCGCGGAACATCGAGGGGCTGTTGAGCATCACGTTGTCCGTGCCGAGCGCGACGGTGGTGCGGTCGACCAGGTCGCGAATCGGCGCGACGCCCGCGTCGGTGACGAGGTTCGACCGCGGGCAGACGACGATTGGTATCTCGCTGTCCGCGACGCGTTCGAGGTGGAGCGCCTCGGGGTGGACCATGTGGACGAGGAAGTCGGGTTCGAGGTCCAACGCGGCGTTGATGTCGTGGGCGTCGCGCTCGCCCGCGTGGATGCCGAACAGCTTTCCGGCGGCCTCGGTCGCGTCCCGAAGCGCGCCGAACTCGCCGTCTCGCGCGCCCGACGCGCCGAAGCCGTCTGCGATTTCCATCGCGTCCGCCGTCTCGCGGCCGAAGACGACCGCCTCGATGTCGCGGCCGTCGAGCGCCCGCCGGATGACATCGACGCCCTCGACGCCGCCCTCGCGGAACTCCAGACAGGCCGCCGTGCCGCCGGCCTCCATCATGCGGAGCGAGCGGTGCATCGCGGCGGCTTTCTCCTCGGTAGTCGCCGCGCGGAGAAGCCGGTGTTTCAGCCCGTCCGGCGGCGCGACGAGGTCGTCGAGCGAGAGCCCCTCGCCGGCCTCCTTGGCGATGGAGTCACCGAGGTGGGTGTGGGCGTTGACGAACGCGGGCAGGATGATGTCCGTCGACTCGGTCGCCGTCTCCTCGATTGCGGTTATCGTGCCCTCTTCGACGACGACCCGCCCCTCGACCGGGTCGAAGTCGCGGCCGCGGAGTATCGTACCCTCGAGTTGCATCGCTCTCGACTGCGTCTCGGCGGTGCTTGAACCTCCCGTCTCGGGACGGCGGCTACTCGAACTCGTCGAGCGTCGCGTTGAGGCCGCTTCTGACCTCGGCGACGAGCGCGCCGTCCACGTCGAGGCCGAGCACGTCGGCGGCCGCGCGACCGACCCGCTCCGTCTCCTCGCGCGGGGCGTAGACGCCCAGTCGCCACTGCTGTTCCTGTGCGGTCCGCAGCGCCTGCACGAGCGGCGATTCGCGCTCCAACTGCCGAATCTCGCCGTTGACCATCACCCGCGACGACGACTCGGTCATCGACGGGCGCGAGGGCACGTCGAGGATGACCGACTCGGGCGACACGTCGGCGGCGGCGGCGATGTCCCGCTCGAACGCCGCGAGCGCGTCGTGTTCGGCGTCGATAATCGAATCGGGGACGTTCGGCAGCTCCGCCCAGACGGCCCGCTTGTAGAGGTCGCGGGTGGCCAGTCGCTCGGCGAAGGCGCTCGTCGAGTCGGTGAGGCGGAGCGCGACGAGCAGGTCGGGGTCGTCCATCCGGCGAAGCTCCTCGGCGTCGATGTCGGGCTCGTCGAGCAGTCGCTCCGACGAGCGCCGGAGCATCGCCTTCGAGATACGCGCGACGTGGTGCTGGTAGACGGTCGGGTTCATGAGCGCGCGGGCGAGCAGGAGCGACTCGGCGGTCTGGACGTTCCCCTCCGCGAGGACCAACTCGCCGTCGACGAACGTCAGCTCTCGAATCAGGCGCTCGTGGTCGATGGTGCCGTAGGGGACGCCGGTGTGGTGGGCGTCGCGGACGAGGTAGTCCATCCGGTCCACGTCCAACTCACCGGAGACGAGTTGGCCGAACTCGCCGTCGCCCTCGACCAAGGCGGCGACGCGTTCGGGGTCCAGTCCCTCGTCCTCCAGCGTCTCGCCGACGGTTCCGCGGGCGACGAGTTCCACCACGTCGTCGTGGTACTTGCCGGTGTGGCGGTGGGTCACGTCCTCGATGTTGTGGCTGTACGGGCCGTGGCCGACGTCGTGGAGGAGCGCCGCGGCCTCGACGTGGGCGGCGGCGTCGCCCTCGATACCGAGATGCGAGAGGGCGCGGGAGGCGAGGTGGTAGACGCCGAGGCTGTGTTCGAACCGCGTGTGGTTCGCGGAGGGGTAGACCAGCTGGACGGTTCCCAACTGCTTGATGTGCCGGAGCCGCTGCATCTCCGGCGTATCGAGGAGGGCTTCGGCCGCGCCCTCGACCTCGATGTGGTCGTGGACGCTGTCCTTGATGGTCGTCATCGTGGGTGAATCGACCGCCATCGATGAAAAAGGGTCGGACGGGAGGTGTGTTCCCGACTCCCCGCGCCTCAGGCCGGCGTCGTCACGCGAACCGGAAGTCCGAGCACGTCCACGGCGGCCGCGGCCACCTCGTCGCGGACTGCCTCGGGCGCGTAGACGCCGAGTCGCCACTGCGTCCGCTCGGCCGACCGGAGCGCGCCCACGAGTTCGGAGGCGTCTTCGAGGCGTCGGACGACGCCGTTGACGACGACGCGCGACCGGGACTCCTTGATTCGCGGCCGCGACGGCGCGTCCACGATGACCGACTCGGGCGGCACGTCGGCGGCGTCGGCGATGTCGCGCTCGGCCGCCCGCGTCGCCTCGAAGTCGAGTTCGACCACGTCGGTCGGCACGGCGTCGATTGGTGCCCAGACGGCCCGCTTGTAGAGGTCGCGGCGCTCGATTCGGCGGCCGAGGTCGGGCACGCGCTCGCCGAGGGCGACGAGCAGGTCGTGGTCGGCCATCCGGACGAACGACTCGATGGGCACGCCGTCGTCGACGAGGCGCTCGGAGGCGCGTTCGAGCATCGCGCCCGCGATGCGGGAGACGTGGTGGCGGTAGACGGTCGCGTTCATCAGCGCCCGCGCGAGAAGCAGGGACTCGGCGGTCTGGACGTTCCCCTCGGCCAACACGAGTTCGCCGCCCCGGTACCGGAGTTCGCGGACGAGGCGGCCGTGGTCGATGGTTCCGTAGGGGACGCCGGTGTGGTGGGCGTCGCGCACGAGGTAGTCCATCCGGTCCACGTCCAACTCCCCGGAGACCAACTGCCCGAGGCCGCCCGCGCCGCCGACCATGTCGGCGACGCGGTCCGGGTCGAGGCCGTGGTCGGTCAGCACGTCTCCGACCGCGGTCCCGTCGAGCAGGTGGTGAATCTCGTCGTGGTCGCGGCCGGTCCGCCGGCGGATGAGGTCCTCGGTCTGGTGGCCGTAGGGGCCGTGACCGATGTCGTGGAGGAGCGCGGCGGCGCGGACGTGGGCGGCGCGGTCGCCGCCGACGCCGAGATGCGAGAGAGCGCGGGAGGCGAGGTGGTAGACGCCGAGGCTGTGTTCGAACCGCGTGTGGCTCGCGGAGGGGTAGACGAGCCGGACCGTCGAGAGCTGTTTGATGTGTCGAAGCCGCTGGAAGGCGGGCGTATCGACGAGTTCGGCGGCCACGGGGTCGAGCGAGATGTAGTCGTGGACGCTGTCCTTGACGGCGGTCATAGCGGGTGTTGCACGAGAGGCATCAAATAGCCGAGCATTCGCGTCGTCTGAGGGTCGAAAGGCGGGGACGACTCGGAAGCCGCTGCGCCCACAAACCGTTTCACGCGGGGGCGACGATGCGGGACTATGAGTCTCCGGTCGGCGCTCGGAAGCGCCCTCGGTTACGCTCTCCTCGGCCTCGCGTGCCTGTTCGTGGTCTTCGCGGGGTACTGGGCCGCGATGAGCGCCCTGACCGGCGTGACCGCCGGGCGCGCGATGTTCGTCGTCTCCGGCCTCGGTGCGGCGCTGGTAACCGGGTTTTCTGGCTACTTCGTCAGGAAGGCGGTCGCCGGACAGGTGATGCCGTCGGCGTTCGACGTGTCGGTGGCCTATCGCGGCGGTCGCTGACGGGGGTTTCGCCGGTCTCCGCGGCCGTACCGCGCTCGTGGTCCGCGACCGGCCGGCGTCTCCGGTGAAGGAACTTTCAAACGGACACTCGCCGTACGGCGCACCATGGTTACGTTTCTCGCCGGGGGGACGGGCACCCCCAAACTCCTCGACGGGGCCGCCGGGGTGTTCGACCCCGCCGAGACGACCGTCGTCGCCAACACCGGCGACGACGTGGAACTCGGCGGCCACCTCGTCTGTCCCGACGTGGACACCGTCCTCTTCGCCGGCGGCGGCGTCCTCGACACCGACCGCTGGTGGGGCGTCGCCGGCGACACCACCGCGACCGACGACGAACTCCACCGCCTCGCCGACGCGGCCGGCCTCGAATCCGGCCCGCGCTACCTCTCCGAGTCGGCCCAGACCGCCGGCCGCGACATCGCCCGCTGGCGGCGCTTTTCGGGCGTCGCGGAGTTCATGGAAATCGGCGACCGCGACCGCGCGGTCCACATCACCCGAACCTCGCTTCTCGACGAGGGGAACACGCTCACCGAGGTCACGCGAACCCTCGCCGCCGCCTTCGACCTCGACGCGTCGCTCCTCCCGATGAGCGACGACCCCGTTGCGACCCTGATTCACACCGACGAGGGGACGATGCACTTCCAGGAGTACTGGGTCCACCGCCGCGCCGACCCCGCCGTCCGCGACGTGGAGTTCCGCGGCGCTGACGACGCCACAATCACCGACGAGGTCGCCGACGCCCTCGCAGAGCCCGTCGTCGTCGGCCCTTCGAACCCTGTCACGAGCATCGGGCCGATGCTCGCCATCGACGGCTTCGCGGACGCCCTCGACGACACGCCGGTCGTCGCCGTCTCGCCGTTCGTGGAGGACACCGTGTTCTCCGGCCCCGCCGCGGACCTCATGGCGGGCGTCGGCTACGAGCCATCGACCGCCGGCGTCGCCGCGGCCTACCCCTTCGCCGACGCGTTCGTCCTCGACACTGACGACGGGACCGACCTCGACCGCCCGGTCGTCAGAACCGACACCCGAATCGACGGCCCGGGAGACGCCGAGCGCGTCGCCCGCGCCGTTTCCGCGGCGCTCAGCGAGGTGTCGTGATGTTCGCCCCGCGAGTCGCCGTTGCGAGCCTCAGCGGCGAGTCCGACGCCGCGTGGGCCGACGCCGCGGCCCCCCACGTCGGCGCGGCGTTCCTCGGCGGCGTCGCCCTCGATGAGCCCTCGCAGGCGGCGGCCCGCGACCTCGTCGCCCGCGGACGCTCGGAGTTCCTCGCCGACGACCCGGTCGCCTTCGTCGCCGCCCAACTCGATTCCCTCGACGAGTTCGGCGGGGGAGACCGGTTCGTCGCCGTCAACGTCAGAGCGACCTCGCCCGACCCGATTCGGGAGGTCGCCGCCGTCTGCGCCGACCGCGGCGCGGGCGTCGAGATAAACGCCCACTGCCGACAGGACGAACTCCGCGCCGTTGGCTGCGGCGAGACGCTCCTGCGCGATACCGACCGGCTGGCCGCGTACGTCGCCGCGGCCGCCGAGTCGGGCGCATCCGTCGGCGCGAAAGTCCGCGCCGAAATCGACGGCGTGGACCTCCCGAGTCTCGCGGTCGCGCTCGCTGACGCGGGGGCCGACTGGCTCCACGTCGACGCGATGGACTCCGAGGCCGTGATTGCCGACGTGGCCGCCGCCGCGCCCGACCTCTTTCTCGTCGCCAACAACGGCGTCCGCGACCGCGAGACGGCGACCGAGTACCTCGACTACGGGGCCGACGCCGTGAGCGTCGGGCGGCCGAGCGACAATCCGAGGGTCCTCCGCCGGGTCCGAACCGCCGTGGACGACTGGTTCGCCGGGCGCGAGAACGCCGCCGAGTCGGGCGACGAAAGCGAGGTGTCCGCCTGATGGTCGCGCCCGTCTCCGACCGCGGGTTCGACCCCGCGCGGCACGCCGAACTCGCGCTCCTGCTCGAGGTCGCCGGCACGCCCAAACCGGGGAACGTCGACCGCCGGCGCGACCTCTCGGACCTGCGCTTCGAACAGTTCCTCACGGGCGCGGTCGGCTCCGCGACTGGCCTCGAACGCGCCGCGTCGGGCGCGCCGGTCGGCGAGGCGTTCGAGGAGGCGGTCGCCGGCATGAGCCGACAGGGCGGCGGCAACACCCAGTTCGGCTGTCTCCTGCTTCTCGTCCCGCTCGTCCGGGCGGCGGCCGACGACGGCCGCGGCCTCTCGCCCGCCGGCGCGACCGCCGTGGTCGAGTCGACCACCGTCGCCGACGCGGTCGGGTTCTACCGCGCGTTCGAACACGTCGACGTGGCCGTCGGCGACGTGCCCGACGACGCCCCGGCCCTCGACGTTCGGCGCGGCGGCGACGCGGCGGACGCGCTCCGAGACCGCGGCTGCACGCTGTACGACGTGATGAACCTGAGCGCCGACCGCGACGCCAACGCCCGCGAGTGGACCGGCGGCTTCGCCCGGACGTTCCGCGCGGCCGAGGCCATCCTCGACGACGACGGCCCCGTCACCGACCGCGTCGCTCGCGCGTTCCTCGACCTCCTCGCGGAGGAACCTGACACGCTCGTCGCGACGAACCACGGCGAAGCCGTCGCCCGCGACGTGATGGCCCGCGCGGCCGACGTTTCGGACCTCGACGAGGCCGAGGAGCTGGCCGAGGCGTTCGTCGCAGAGGGCATCAACCCCGGGACGACCGCCGACATCGTCTGCGCGGCGACGTTCGTCGCGCTGGAGCGGGGGGTGCCGCTGTGAGCGACGAGGAATCCGAGCGTGAAACGGCGACCGACTGGCCCGTCGAACTCCGCGGCGTCACCGAGTCAGTCGTCGCCACGCTCGGGCCGAACGACCGGTGGAACTTCGCGGCGCTCGGCGTCCACGCGCCGGCGGCCGGCGGCGATGACGACAGCGACGAAGATGGCGATGCACCCGCCAGCACGCCCTCGCCCCCAGCGACCGCGACGACGTGGGGCAACACCCGAACTCGTCGGAACTTCCACCGGCAGGGGGGCGGCGTCGTCCAGTTCGTCTCCGACCCGCGGGCGTTCGTCGAGGCCGCGATGACGATTTACGAACGGGAGTCGCCGGTCCTCGACGCGGCAGACGCGTGGGCCGAAGTCGAGGCGACGCCGGTCGATTCAGGCGAGGACGGCGGAACCGAGTGGGAATCGTGGGAACTCCGGCCCGTCGATGCCGCGGTCGAGCGGACCCGGCCGCTCACTATCAACCGAGGCTTCGGCGCGGTCATCGACGCGACGGTTGCGGCCTCGCGGCTCGACGTGCCCGCCTTCGACACCGACGACCTGTTGGCCCGACTCGACTACTTCGCCGAGACGGTCGAGAAATGCGGCGGGAGACGAGAGCGCGAGGCGTTCGCGCGAATCGACGAGTTGACGGGCTGGCGCGAGCGGGCGGCCGCGAGACGGAACGAATCGTTTTAGTGTTCGTCCGGGGAATCTTCCGACATGGCAATCAAGCCCAAGTACGTCAAGCAGCTTGGTAACATCCTGCTGGAGCGGTACCCGCAGGCGTTCAACACGGACTTCGAGACGAACAAGGACAGCGTCGAGGAACTGACCACGGTCGAGTCGAAGGGCGTCCGCAACCGCATCGCCGGCTATATCACGCGCAAGAAGGGCGGCCAGGGCGCGTAAGTTCGAGTCAGTCGATTCTCTCTGCGAACACATCTTCTCCAGCCCGCGCGGAGCGGCCGCGCCGGTTCGTGCGCGACGAGCGCGCGACCCCCGCGCGGCTCGGTCCCCAGTCCACTATACCCGAACGAACCGCTCCCGAGCGCTTTCGACCGGTCCGGAGGAAGCGTTTAGGCCGCCCTCCCGCGACGTACCGACATGCGCGTCATCGGTCACCGCGGCTGTCCCGCCCTCGCCCCCGAAAACACGCTCGCCGCCTTCGACGCGGCCGCGAAGCGACTCGACTGGGTCGAACTCGACGTTCGACGCTGCGGCTCCGGCGAACTCATCGTCGTCCACGACGAGACGCTCGACCGCGTGACCGGCGCGACCGGCCGCGTCGACGAGACGAGACTCGCGGAGTTGCAGGCACTCACGGTCGGCGGCTCCGACGAGTCGATTCCGACGCTCGCCGCGGTGTTCGACGCCCTTCCGGACCGCGTTTCGGTCAACGTCGAACTGAAAGAGACCGGGCTCGCAGACGACCTCGCGGCCGTCGCCGGCGAGGCGGAACACGAGATACTCGTCTCGTCGTTCGACGCCGACGCGCTCCGTGAGGGACGCGAGACGACCGCGCTCCCGGTCGCCTTCCTCTTCGCGGCCGACTGGGACGAGTCACTATCGGTCGCCGCCGACCTCGACTGCGCGGCCGTCCACCCGCACTACGACCTGCTCTCGTCGTCGCGGGTCGAGGAGGCGCACGACCGCGGCTTCGAGGTCAACGCGTGGACGGTTCCCGACCGCGAGGTCGCGCGGCGACTCCGGGAGTACGGCGTGGACGGCGTCGTCGTCGACGACCCGGGGGTCGCGGAGTGAACGACGGGCCACCGACTGCCAACTACTGATTACCAACTACCGAGACCGAGCGTCGCTCCGGAACGCTTGAAACGCCGCTTGGTCCCGCCGAACACCGAGTGCGAGCGAGGCGAGGGCGACGACGATGCAGCCCCCGACGACGGCGGTCGGGAGAACCCCGTCCGGGAGGTAGCCGTTCGCCGTCCCGAGTTCGACGCAGGTCCCGGTGAAGACGGCGGCGAGCGCCGCGGAGACGAAGTCGAGTTCGCCCTCGTCGGCGTAGTGTGCGGCGACCGCGACGGCGGCGAAGCCGGCGAGGACGGCGTTGAGGAACAGCCAGACGAGCGCGGTTTGGACCATATCGGACCGACTGACGTCGGGTAAAATGTGAATTTTCCGTCGTGAAAACGCAGGCCCCCGATTCAGAACCGGTCGACGCGGCCCGAGGCGGCCCACGCGTCGGTCGGCGCGCCGGCGGGGACGCGGCGGCCACAGCCCGTGACCGATTCGAGGCGGCCGGCGTACCGCCAGCGGTTTTCGTTCCACGTCTCCTCGCCGTCTTCTGCGGCCGCGGCGGCCGCGGCGACCGACTGGTCGTGGAGGTGCGCACCGACGGCGGCGGCGATGGCCGCGGCCTCCTCGGCGTCGGCGTCGTCCGGAATCGACAGCCCCGACAGCAGCTCCCCGCTCATAGCGGGATATTGCCGTGTTTCTTGTCGGGCTGGGACTTGCGCTTGGAGTTCAGCATCTCGAGGTCCGAGATGAGGCGCTCGCGGGTCTCGCCGGGTTCGATGACATCGTCGATGAAGCCGCGGTCCGCGGCGGTGTAGGGGTTGGCGAACTCCTCGCGGTACTCCTCGATGAGTTCGTCGCGGCGGGCGTCGGGGTCGTCCGCGGCGTCGAGTTCGTCGCGGTAGAGGATGTTGACCGCGCCCTGCGGCCCCATCACGGCGATTTCGGCGGTCGGCCACGCGTAGTTCACGTCCGCGCCGAGGTGCTTCGAAGCCATCACGTCGTACGCGCCGCCGTAGGCCTTGCGCGTGATGACGGTCATGAGGGGCACCGTCGCCTCGGAGTAGGCATAGAGGAGCTTCGCGCCGTGGCGGATGATGCCGTTGTGCTCCTGGTCCGTGCCGGGCAGGAAGCCGGGCACGTCCACGAACGAGAGGATGGGGATGTTGAACGAGTCGCAAAAGCGGATGAAGCGCGCGCCCTTCTCGGAGGCCTCGATGTCGAGGGTGCCGGCGTTCACGCGGGGCTGGTTGGCGACGATGCCGACCGAGCGGCCGTCGAGGCGGCCGAAGCCGACGACGATGTTCTTGGCGAAGTCCTCCTGCACGCCGAAGAACGAGCCCTCGTCGAGGACGCCGTCGAGCACGTCGTGGATGTCGTAGGGCTTGCGCGGCTGGTCGGGCACGACCTCGGCGAGGTCGTCGTCGACGCGCTCGGGGTCGTCCCACGGTTCGACGCGCGGCGGGTCCTCGACGTTGTTCTGCGGGAGGTACGAAAGCAGGTGGCGGATGTCGTCGAGCGCCTGCTCTTCGGTGTCGGTGGCGAAGTGTGCGACCCCGCTCGTCGAGGTGTGGGTCGTCGCGCCGCCGAGTTCGTCGAAGGTGACCTCCTCGCCCGTGACCGTCTTGATGACGTCCGGGCCGGTGATGAACATGTGGCTCGTGTCGCGGACCATGAACGTGAAGTCGGTCAGCGCGGGGGAGTACACCGCGCCGCCGGCACAGGGCCCCATGATGGCCGAAATCTGCGGGATGACGCCCGACGCCTCGGTGTTGCGGCGGAAGATTTCGCCGAAGCCGCCGAGCGACTGGACGCCCTCCTGAATCCGCGCGCCGGCGGAGTCGTTGAGGCCGACGACGGGCGCGCCGACCTCCATCGCCTTGTCCATCACCTTACACACTTTCTCGGCGAACACCTCGCCGAGCGAGCCGCCGAAAACGGTGAAGTCGTGGGCGAAGACGAAGACGGTTCGGCCGTCGACCTCGCCGTAGCCGGTGATGACGCCGTCGCCGGGGAGCTTCGTCTCCTCCATCCCGAACTTGTGGTTGCGGTGGGTTCGGAACTGGTCGAACTCCCGGAAGGTGCCGTCGTCGAGGAAGTAGTCGATACGCTCGCGGGCGGTCATCTTGCCCTTGTCGTGCTGCGAGGCGATTCGGTCCTCGCCGCCGCCCTTCAGGGCTTTCTCGCGCTTCTCGCGGAGTTCGTCGATCCGGTCTTCCATCGTCATGCCAGACCACCTTCGCTCATTGACTCGTCGGTCCGCAGTCCTCGGTCAAAGGAGTTCCGCAATCCGGCAACCCTTACTTCGACAGTTGTCGAATAATAGATGGAACAATCATCATAGACAGCGGCGTGGAGTGGAACGACTCGTGGCGGTCGAGTCGGCCGAAAACGGAGGCAACGGGGTCGGTTCACCGCTCGAATGCGTCGGGGCGGTCGCCGGTTAGACGACCGAATCGGGCTGTCGAAGGCCGAAGAAGGCGGCGGCGGACCCGACGACGGCGACGCCGACGGTCGGCCAGAAGCCGATGGTCGTGTCCACGCCGAAGTGCGTGAGGAGCGTGAAGACGAGGAACAGCGGGAGGACGACCCCGACGGCGAAGAGCCACGGCGTGCCGAGGGACTTCGAGAACTCGCCCGCGCCGGCGGCGAACTCTTCGAGCGCCTCTCGGCCCATGACCCAGCCGACGAACAGGAGGAACGCGGCGAGGCCGGCGGTCAGGAGGACGTTCACGAGCGGCCCGGCGACGAAGCCGAAGATGCCCGGGTTGAACGCGCAGACGGTCCCGGTGACGGCGACGAACGCAGTCATCCCGGCGACGGCGCGTCGGCGCGAGACGCCGTACTCGTCGACGAGGAACGCGACGGGGATTTCGAGCATGCTGATGGAACTCGACAGCGCCGCGAGCGTCACGACGCCGAAGAACGCGGTGGCGATGAGCGTCCCCGCGGGGAGTTGCGAGAACGCCCCGGCGAGGCCGACGAACAGCGCGCCCGGCCCGGTGCCGGTCTCGGTCGGGTTGATGCCCTGCGAGAACAGAAGCGGGAAGACGACGAGGCCGGTGATGACGCCGACGCTCGTGTTGAGGACCGCGATGGCGCTCCCGTCGAAGGGAAGCGAGCGGTCCTCACCGAGGTACGAGGAGTACGTTATCATCGTGCCCGCGCCGAGCGAGAGGGTAAACAGCGCCTGTCCGGCGGCGGGACCGAGAATGGCGAAGAAGTTCTCGGTGATGACCGAGGGGTCGAATCGGAGGAAGAAGGCGTAGCCCGCGGCCGCGTTGGGCTGGGTCGCGGCCCAGCCGGCGAGGCCGACGAGGAGAACGAGCACGGCGGGCATCATGACTTTCGTGCCGAGTTCGATGCCCTTGCGGACGCCCGCGAAGACGATGAGCGCGGTCAGGCCGAGGAACAGGAGGTGGTAGAGCGCCGCGTCGACGCCGGCGGAGACGCCGCCGAAGTACTGCCCCGGATTCGTGAAGTACGCGGGGTTGCCGCCGGCGAGCGCGGCCGCGCTTTCGAGGAGATAGCGGATAATCCACCCGCCGACGACGCTGTAAAACGAGAGCAGCGAGATGCCGGTGACGACCGAGAACGCGCCGACGACGCCCCATTTTTTCGATCCGGAGAGGTCACGGAGCGCGCCGACCGGCGACTTCTTCGCGCGGCGGCCGATGACGAACTCGCCGAGCAGTCCGGGGACGCCGACGAGAAGGACGATGCCGAGATATACGACGAGGAACGCGCTGCCGCCGTTTTCGGCGGTCTGCCACGGGAACCGCCAGATGTTCCCGAGGCCGACCGCGCTGCCGACGGCCGCGAGGATGAACCCGAGCCGTGTTGCCCATGTTTCTCGTGTCATTGCCACCCATTGACAGCCCACCGGTAAAAGGGCTTTCGAACCGACGATACGTCATCGGAGAAATTTAACGGTTTTGAGTGGTCTACGCGTGAAAATCGCCGTCGAATAGTCGGAAGAGACGCGTCGCTACCGACGATTCCTAACCGCTCGAAAAGCGGGAGCGTTCGCCGCCTCAGAGGGGCGGGACGATGGCCGGGCTCTCGCCGAGGAACAGCGTCTGGAGGCCGAGGGCGAGCGTCGCCACGACGGCGACGATGACGAGCGTGCGGGCGAGCCAGAGCCACGTCAGCCCGACGCCCTCTCCGAGTCCGCTGCCCTTCATCAGTTCGTCGATGGCGGGCGCGCCGTAGACCCACGCCGCGAAGACGAGGATGCCGAGGACCGAAAGCGGGAGGAGCAGCTGGTAGGCGAGCGTGTCGAACCAGCCGAGCCACGCGGAGTCGATAGCCGACGGGACGCCGAGCAGGAAGATGGTCCCGCCGAGGCCGATGGCCATCTGCGGGCGGGACACGTCGTAGTTGTCGATGGCCCACGAGACGACGACTTCGAGCAGGCTGATGGCCGACGAGAGCGCCGCGATGAGCACGACCGCGAAGAAGACGAAGCCGATTATCTGGCCGCCGGGGATGTCACCGAACGCGCCGGCGACGCTGATGAACACCGCGCCCGCGCCGCTCGTGTTGGGGTCGATGCCCTGCGCGAACAGGAGCGGAAGGACGACGAGGCCGGCGAGGATGCCGACGAAGCTGTTCAGGAAGACGATGGTGATGCCGTCGCCGAACAGGCTCTGGTCGCCGTCGATGTAGGAGGCGTAGGTAATCATCGCGCCCATGCCGAGCGACAGCGAGAAGAACGCCTGCCCGACGGCGAAGGGGACGATTTCAGCGAAGTTCTCCGACAGCGCGTTGAAGTCGGGCGAGAGGAAGTACGCGTAGCCCGCCGACGCGCCGGGGAGCGTGAAGGCGAAGACGGCGAGCGCGGCGAGGATGACGACGATGCTCGGCACCATGAGCTTCGTCGCCTTCTCGATGCCGTCTTCGATGCCGGCGGCGACGATGCCGACGACGAGCGCCATAAAGACGGCGTGGAGCGCGAGCGCCTCCATGCCGGCGGACACCTGTCCGAAGTACTCCGCGGGGGCGGCGAAGTACGCGCCGGTCAGACTGCCGCCGATGTACCGGAGGACCCAGCCGCCGACGACGCTGTAGTACGACAGAATCCAGAAGCCGGTGAACAGGCCGATAGCGCCGACGACGCGCCACTCCTTGTAGCCGAGCTTCTCGAAGGCGCTGATGGTGTTCAGGTTGGCTTTGCGTCCGATGACGAACTCGGCGAGGATGGCCGGGAGGCCGATACCGAGCGCCGCGACGATGTAGACGATCAGGAAGGAGGCACCGCCGAACTGGGCGGTCTTGAACGGGAACTGCCAGATGTTCCCGAGGCCGACCGCGCTGCCGACGGCCGCGAGGATGAACCCTGCCCTGGTTGCCCACGTTTCACGTTCGGTCATGTCTATCACCCTGTTGCCGATGTGGGTGTGATAAATGACGCGGTATGCCGTCGCATATCGGAGCGAAAATCGACACAATTCTCTAACCAACTATAATATATGGTTCGTTCGTCCGAATTCGACCCCGGAATAGCCTCATTTTTCTAACGAGTGTCGTGTTCGTGAATCACTTGCGTACCGTGTAAAAATTCGTGCGCACCGAAACGGATGTCACCCCTTAACGTGGCGAATGTTGCTACGAATCAGAGGGAGAGTCGGATCAGGCCTCGCCGTACACCGGGACGGCCGCACCGCTCGTCACGGGCGTCGCGTCCGAACAGAGCGCGAGGACGGTCCGGGCGATTTCTTCGGGTTTCACCCACTTCTCGAAGTCGGCGTCGGCCATCATCTCGCGGTTCATCGGCGTGTCGATGACGCTCGGCATCACCGCGTTCGCGCGCACGTCGCCGCGGTTCTCCTCGGCGATGGTTTCGGTGAGCAGGCGAACGCCAGCCTTCGACGCCCGGTAGACGCCGTCGCCCTCGCCGCCCGAAAGCGACGAGCGGGCCGAGACGCTCACGACGGAGCCCTCGGTCTCGCGGAGGTGCGGAATCGCGTGTTTCGACGCGAGGAACATCGTCTTGAGGTTCACGTCGAACAGGAAGTCGAAGGTGTCGGCGTCGGTCTCGTCGATGGGCGTCCCGCCGCGCCACGTCCCGGCGATGTTGGCGAGGTGGTCCAGACGCTCGAAGTCGGAGACGACCTCGTCGACGACGCGCGCCACGTCGTCCTCGTCGGTGAAATCGCCCTCGTAGAACCGCACTCCTTCGGTCTCGAAAAAGTCGTCTTCGTCGTCGGGTTCGACCACGTCCGCGGCCGCGACCGACGCGCCCGCCTCGTGGAACGCGCGAGCGATTGCGCCGCCGAGCGCGCCGCTCGCACCGGTCACGAGAGCGACGGTTCCGTCGAAATCGAATGTCACGTCCATGTCCGTGCGGTACGTGCGCACGGGACATAATTCGGTCGCGGCTGTGCGCCCGCCGGCGACCGGGCGCGGTGGTGGGCTGCGTCCTCACTTTCCGCGTCGGCGGCCGCGTCAGGGCGTGATGACCAGTTTGCCGAGGACGCTGTCTTCCATGACGGCGCGGTGGGCCTCGGCGGCCTCGTCGAGGTCGTAGGTCCGCGCCACGTCGATTTCGAACTCGCCAGCGCCCATCTGGCCGGCGAGTTCGCGCAGCGGGGCCGACAGATCCGGCGTGTTGAACATACTCATCATCGTCAGCGAGAGGTCCTTCCCCCGGGCCGACGACGACAGGTCGAAGCCGACTTCGGGGTCGTTCTCACCGATGCCGACGATGCGACCGCCGTGGGCGGCCACGTCGGCGTCGAACTGGAGGTAGTCGTCCATTCGGTGGTCGAGCGTCAGGTCCACGCCGTCGCCCGTCGCCGCGGCACCGACGGCGTCCGCGAGGTCGTCGCGGTCGTAGTCGAGGACCACGTCCGCGCCGAGTTCGGCCACCCGGTCGTGGTAGTCGGGCGCGGCGGTGGCGATGACGCGGGCCCCGGACGCGGCGGCGAGCTGGACCGCGGCGTGGCCGACGCCGCCGGAGCCGCCGTGAATCAGCACCGTGTCTCCGAGTTGCATCCCGCCGTGGTCGACGAGGGCGCGCCACGCGGTGACGCCGGCGACGCCCGCGCCGCCGGCCGCGACGAGGTCCACGTCGTCCGAGAGGACCGCGAGCCGGTCGGTCGGGACGGCCGCGAACTCGGCGTAGCCGCCGTAGTGGTCCTTCCCGATGCCGGTGCCGACGACGTGGTCGCCCGCCTCGAACCCCGTCACGCCGGCCCCGACCGCCGCGACCGTTCCGGCCACGTCGACGCCGGGAATCATCGGCATCGCGAAGGGTTGGTACGAGCCCTCGCGGAAGTACGTGTCCACGGGGTTGACGCCCGCGGCCGCGACTTCGACGAGGACCTCGCCCGCCGCCGGTTCGGGCGTGTCGATATCGTCTACCTGAAGCACGTCGCGTCCGCCGTGGTCGTGGAATCTGACAGCGCGCATGGCGAATGATGGGTTCGGGCGGGTGATAAATTCGGACGACTCGGAGCGAATCGCGGCGTTTCGACGCGGCGGCCGGGTCGGTCAGTCCTCGTGGGTGCCGAAACGCACATTCTCCGCCCGAGACAACGTCGGTTCGTGCCTCCAAGAACGTGCCCCGACTGCGACGTGTCGATGGTGTCGGTCGGCCACAAGACGACGTACAACGGCGACGGCCTCCGCGTCGACACCGATGGCGGACTGCTCGGTGCGCTCGACCTCCGCGGGTCGTACGTGCAGGCGTACGTCTGCGAGTCCTGCGGACTCGTCCGGTTCTACGCCGAGTGAGCGGTCGCGTCGGTCCATTTTTTCGGCGGCGAGTAAACGCTATGCGGCGAATGTTCCCGGTTGTCCCAGAACGTAGATGAATGGGATTTAAGCGCGTGCCTTTCCCTCCCACGCATGGTAATGAAGCTTCACGAATACCAGGCGAAGGATATCTTCGCAGAGGCTGGGATTCCGGTGCCAGAGTCCCGTCTCGCGTCGTCGGTAGAGGAGGTCATGGAGGCGGTCGAGGAGATCGGATACCCCGCCGCCATCAAGGCGCAGGTACACGTCGGTGGGCGTGGCAAGGCCGGTGGCATCAAAATCGCCACGGACGAGGACGAGGCGCGACAGGCCGCAGAGGACATCCTCGGGATGGACCTCAAGGGCTACACGGTCGATCGGGTGCTCGTCGAGGCCGGCGTCGACTTCGAGAACGAACTGTACGTCGGCGTCACGATGGACCGCAGCGAGGGCAAGCCCGTCGCGATGGTCTCGACGGAAGGCGGCGTCAACATCGAGGAAGTCGCAGAGGAGAACCCGGACGCAATCGCCCGCGAGCACATCGACCCCGCGTTCGGTCTGCACCCCTATCAGGCCCGCAAGGTCGTCTTCGAGGCGGGCATCCCCCGCGACGTGGCCTTCGACGTGGCCTCGTTCCTCACGACGCTGTACGACCTCTACGAGTCGAACGACGCGTCGGACATCGAAATCAACCCCGTCATGATTACGTCCGACCGCGACATCGTCGCCGCGGACGCGGTCATGAACATCGACGACGACGCCCTGTTCCGTCACGACGACCTCGCGGCGATGGAAGAGGACGCCTACGAGAACGACCTCGAGGCCAAGGCCGGCGAGTACGGCTTCGACTACGTCCGTCTGTCGGGTAACGTCGGCATCATCGGCAACGGTGCCGGGCTCGTCATGACGACGCTCGACCTCGTGGACTACTTCGGCGGCGAACCCGCCAACTTCCTCGACATCGGCGGCGGCGCGAAGGCCGAGCGCGTGGCGAACGCGCTGGATATGGTGTTCTCCGACGAGAACGTCGACTCCGTCGTGTTCAACATCTTCGGCGGCATCACCCGCGGCGACGAGGTCGCCAAGGGTATCAACGAGGCGCTGGAGAGCTTCGACGAGATTCCCAAGCCGGTCGTCGTCCGTCTCGCGGGCACGAACGCCGAGGAGGGCATGGAGATTCTGAACACGGACCTCGTACAGGTCGAGGGGACGCTGGAGGACGCCGTCCAGCGTGCCGTCGAGAACGCACAGGAGGTGTCCCAATGAGCATTTTCGTCGACGACGACACGCGAGTGGTTGTACAGGGTATCACGGGTGGCGAAGGCAAGTTCCACACCCGGCAGATGGTCGAATACGGCACGAACGTCGTCGCCGGAACCTCCCCCGGAAAGGGCGGTCAGGACGTGGACGGTATCCCCGTCTACGACACCGTCGAGGAAGCGGTCGACGAGGAAGACGCCAACGCCTCCGTCGTGTTCGTCCCGCCGGCGTTCGCCGGCGACGCCATCTTCGAGGCGCTCGACACGGACCTCGACCTCGTCGTCGCCATCACCGAGGGCGTCCCGACGCAGGACATGGCCAAGGTGAACAAGCGCCTGTCCGAGACCGACACGCGCCTCATCGGCCCCAACTGCCCGGGCATCATCACGCCCGGCGAGGCCAAACTCGGCATCCTCCCCGGCAACATCTTCGAGGAGGGTAACGTCGGCCTCGTCTCCCGCTCCGGCACGCTCACGTATCAGGTCGTCTCGAACCTGACCGAGCGCGGCATCGGCCAGACCACCGCCATCGGCATCGGCGGCGACCCCATCATCGGCACGTCGTTCGTCGACGCCCTCGAAGCGTTCGAGAACGACCCCGACACCCACGCCGTCGTCATGTGCGGCGAAATCGGCGGCGAGGACGAAGAGCAGGCCGCGAAGTACATCGCGGAGAACATGGACACGCCCGTCGCCGGCTTCATCGCCGGCCGCACGGCACCGCCGGGCAAGCGCATGGGTCACGCCGGCGCTATCGTCTCCGGGTCGGGCACGGGCACCGCGGAGTCCAAGATTTCCGCCCTCAACGACGCGGGCGTCCCCGTCGGCGACACCCCCAACGAGGTCGCCGACCACATCGAAGACTTCCTCTAACTTCGCCCGAAGCGGTTTTCGGTTTTCTCGTCTTTTTTGCGCTATCGAAACGCCGCGCCGCACAGCCCACAGCGTCCGCCGTCGGTCGCGGTCGGCGCGCCGCACTCCCGGCAGACCGCCGCCCGCCGACGCGACTGCTCCCCCGCGGACCGCAGGAACGTCGTCGGGTCGAGCGCCGTCCCGGTCGGCCCGTCGCCCTCGTCGACCCTGTCGAGGACGCGCTCGACGAGGGCGTCCTCGCGCATGGCGTCGAGCAGTCTGACGAAGCCGACGAACAACAGCGACGGCGCGACGATGCAAAAGCCCGCCACGAGCAGGCGGAACTCGGCTTCCATGTGGCTTGCTAGCTCCCAACAGACGTATGGTTGATGCTCGGATCGGACCGGCTCGTGGTCCGCGGTCGCCGGAGCCTGTTCGGCCGTCGCCGCGACGCTATATTATCTCGTTTGATACTCGGACGCGCGGATTTATGCATCGCATTCGGGTCGGTACGGTAATGGCCGAGAATCTCGTTTTGGAGGTCGAATCACGGCTTCCTGATGCGATTACGGAGAGCTACACGCGGCGACTCGTCGCCGCGATGCTGCTCGTTTCAGTCCTCGTCGCCGGTGTCGGAATCGTCCAGTATCAACAGACGGCATCCACGATAGACGCGGACGCCCGCGCCGATCTGCTCACCGAGGCCGAACGCGAGGCCTTGCAGGTGAACACCTGGTTCGACGAGCGCGAACGCCTCGTGGGCATCGTCGCCGACGACCCCTCCGCCGGCAGCACGCTCGACGGGCGCTCCTCGGCGACGCTGACGGCCGCGAAAGAAGATATGCCCGCGGACGTGGCCGCGCTCCACTTCGTCAACACCGAGACGACGGCCGTCATCGGCTCGTCCGAGGAGGGCGCGGTCGGGACGACGCTGTTCGACGACGGGTCGCTTCCGCTCCCCGCGAGCGCCGACCTCTCGGACGACGGCGTCGAACGAACGACCGTCTACGTCGAAGACGGCGTCGCCTACATGGGCTTCGTCGCGCCGCTCCCGTCCATCGAACCCCGCGCAATCGTCCTCGTCGCCGAGGCGTCCTCGCTCGGGGCCGCGCTCGACGGGAACCACATCGACGGCGGCTTCACCCAACTCGTCACGACCGACGGGAACGTCCTCTACGACGGCGGCGGCGGCCGGTCGAACGTCGCCTATCCCGCCGCCGAGGCGTCCGAACTCGACGCCGCCTTCGCCGGCGAGACGGGCGTCACCCGCCTCGCCCCCGTCGAGGGCTTCGTCTCCTCGCCGCACGTCGTCGCGCACGTCCCCGTCTCCGGCGGCGTGCTCCTCCTGCACGCCCCCGCGAGCAGCGTCTTCGCGCTCTCCCGAAGCGTCGGTCTCGGGATTGCGACGCTGCTCGCGCTTTCGATGCTCGGTTTCGTCGTCTTCGCGCTCATCGTCCGCGGGAACACCGCGCGCCCGCTCGTCGACCTCGCGTCGACCGTCTCCGCGCTCCGCGACGGCGACCTCGACGTGGCACTCGAAACCGACCGCACCGACGAGTTCGGACAGGTCGTCCGCGGCATCGACAACCTCCGGGACGACCTCCGCGACCAGCGCGCCGACGCCCGCGCTTACAGCGAGGCGATGACCCGCGCGGCCGACGGCGACCTGCGCGTCCGCCTCCCGACCGATTCCGAGAGCCGCGACATGGCGACCGTCGCCGCCGCGTACAACGAGATGATGGACGACATCGAACGGACCGTCGGCACGGTCAAGACCTTCGGCGAGGACGTGGCGACGCTCGCCGACCGCGTGGCCGACCGTGCCGACGACGTGTCCGCCGCGAGCGAGGAGGTGTCGGCGTCGGTCCAGCAGATTTCCGAGGGCGCGAGCGAGCAGACCGATAGCCTCGTCGCCGCCGCCGACGAGATAAACGACCTCTCCGCGTCCATCCAGCAGATCGCCTCGTCGGCCGACGAGCTCGTCCGGCTCACCGAGGAGGCCGAGGCGCGCTCGCTCGACGGGCAGACCGCCGCCACCGACGCCCTCGACGACATCGACGCCGTGCGCGCCGAGACGGAGGCGACCGTCGACGAGGTCCGCGAACTCGACGACCGCCTCGCTCAAATCGAGGACATCGTCGGGGTCATCACCGACATCGCGGAGCAGACCGACATCCTCGCGCTCAACGCCAACATCGAGGCCGCCCGCGCGGGCGAGGCCGGCGAGGGGTTCGCCGTCGTCTCCAACGAGGTCAAACAGCTCGCACAGGAGACGAAATCCTCGGCGGGCGACATCGAGTCGCTCGTCACCGAAATCGAGGCCCAGCGCGACGCCGTCGTCTCCCGCATCGAGCGCATGCGGGCGCAGGTCGAAGAGAGCGCCACCTCGGTCGACGAGGCGCTTTCCTCGTTCGACGGCATCGTCGAGCGCGTCGAGGAGACGACCGCGAGCGTCCACGAGATTTCCGACGCCACGGGCAGTCAGGCCGACTCCTCCCAAGAGGTGCTCTCGATGACCGACGAAATCGCGGGCATCTCCGAGGAAACCGCCGCCGAGGCCGAGAACGTCTCCGCGACCGCACAAGAACAGAGCGCCGCGCTCGTCGACGTCAACGGGGACGTGCGCGAACTCTCGTCGCACATGAGTCACCTCGACGACCTCCTCGACGCGTTCGAGGTCGACGACGGCGGCGACGTGGCCGCGACCGTCGACGACGTGCTCGGCGGCGAGGCGGACGCGGAGGCGGCCACCGACTCGGACCGGGCCCGCACCGCATCCGAGCCGCGCCCCGAGCGAGAACCTTCGCCCGCGGACGACTGAGATGCGCGTCGACGACATCATGACCGAGGAGGTGGCGACCGTCGAACTGGGGTCGAGCGTCGCGGACTGCGCGAAGACCATGCTCCGCGAGGGCGCGGGGAGCGTCGTCGTGATGGCCAACGGCGGTCCCGCGGGTATCGTCACCGAATCGGACGCGCTCCGCGCCGGCGTGGCGAGCGGGAAACCGCTTTCGGCGGTCCCGACCCGCGCGGTCATGTCGAGCCCAATCAAGTGGATTCGACCGGACTCCACGACGCGCGTGGCCGCCGAGAAGATGCGCGAAACGCGGGTGAAAAAGCTCGTCGTCGTCGACGGCTCGGAGATGGTCGGCATCGTGACCGCCACGGACATCGCCTTCCACCTCTCGGACGTGGCCCGCGGCGTCGGCCAGATGATAGAACTCAAGGACAAGTGGGAGTCGGACCGCCGGTTCCGCTGACCGTCGCTGGCCGCTGTCCCGCGGTGACTGGTAGCATCGAACAGTTACCGGCGAAGCGTTGATTACGCCGTCTCGCATCTAGTCACGTCGAGTGTACGACCGTCTCGCGTCGATTCGTCCCCGCGTCAGGTCCGGCCTCGAACGAGCGTTCGCGGCGGACCACACACCTCACGAGGTGGCCGCCAGCTTCGCGTTCGGCGTCTTCTTCGTGGCCATGCCGACCGCAGGGACCGCCCTCGCGCTGTTCGCCCTCGTCGGCTACTTCGTCGAGCGGGCGAGCCGACTCGCGCTCGTCGCCACGCTCGTCGTGTTCAACCCGCCCGTCAAGTGGGCGGTCTACGGCGCGAGCTTCTGGCTCGGCTCGCATCTGCTCGGGCCGGTCTCGGGGGCCTCGGTCGCAGACGTGTCGCTCAGTTCCGGCGTCGACATCCTGTTCCGACAGCTCGTCGGCAACACGATTCTCGCCGCCGTCCTCGCCGTCGTCGGCTACGCGGTGACGCTCCAACTGGCGCGTCTGCACCACCGGCGACAGCGGTCGGCGTCGCCGGCGGGAGCCGCCGAGAGTCGAAGCGACGACGCCCGACCCGACGTGCCGTCGTGACTACCGCTGTGATTGTTCCTCTCTGCCCTCCTCGAACGCCCGGAGCGACTGGATGAGCTTGTAGCCGAGATAGACGAGCGCGAGCGGGATGAGGAGCAATAACGCCAAGATAACGAGTTCGGGGCCGCCGGGAATTTGCAGGAGGGCCATGGACGGGATTCGCGGGCGGACGGCATAGTGGTTGGGTGGTGCGGGAGGCTGTCTGTTCGGCTGGATGCCGTGGTGGGCTGTGTCGGGTGGCACGCTCGCTCCGCTCGCGTGAACCTCACTCGCTCACTGCGTCCGCTCGCTGTTCAAATCTGCCCGGAACCACGTACACGACGCCGACGCGAGAGACACAGAGGTCTCTCGCGGCCGTGGCGTCGGAGAGAAATGGGTTGGGGCAGATTTGAACTTTGGTCACTCCGCTTACTCTGTTCGCGTCGCTCCCGAGTTCAAACAACCCCAAGAAGTTCGCTCGTCTCGAACGGACACTCACACGCGAGACTCCGCCTCGGTGTTCGTTGAGTTCTCGAAGAAGCGAAATGGGTTGGGGCAGATTTGAACTGCCGGCCTCCTCCATGTCAAGGAGGTGTCATAACCAGACTAGACCACCAACCCGGTGTGTTGCGAACATCGCCGAACGCCGAAACCCGGGAAGAGGAGTGGGTTGGGGCAGATTTGAACTGCCGGCCTCCTCCATGTCAAGGAGGTGTCATAACCAGACTAGACCACCAACCCGGTTACGGTGCTTCCCGCGTCCGTTCGGACGTATCTCTCCGTTGTCCGGGGTTACAATTTAAGCTTTCGAATCGGACTACGTGCGGCGATTCGGGTCACAGCGCGGTCCCGTCGTCCGAGGCGGTCGATTCGCCCCGCGCGCCGACCGTCCGATGCCGGCGATTTTCGCCAGCCCGACACGCTTAAGCCAATGTACGAATTTGTACATCGTAACCCGAAGAAGTACATCGGTGATTACCAATGCAGGATTATATCGAACGTGTGACCGGCGGTGCGGACCTGACTGTCGAGGAGGCGCGCGACGCCGCGCGGGCGGTCTTCGAGGACGCGACCGAGGCGCAAATCGGCGCGCTCCTCGCCGCGCTCCGGGCGAAAGGCGAGACAGAGGCCGAAATCGCGGGGTTCGCGCAGGGGATGCGCGACGCCGCCCTGACCATCGAGCCCGACCGCGGCCCGCTCGTCGACACCTGCGGCACCGGCGGCGACGACTACAACACCATCAACGTCTCGACCACGAGCGCGCTCGTCGCGGCCGGCGCGGGCGCGGCGGTGGCCAAGCACGGCAACTACTCCGTCTCTTCGTCTTCTGGGAGCGCCGACGTGCTGGAGGTCGCCGGCGTGAACGTCGAGGCCGAACCCGAGTCCGTCGAGGCCTGTATCGAGGACAGCGGCGTCGGCTTCATGCTCGCGCCCGTGTTCCACCCCGCGATGAAGGCCGTCATCGGCCCGCGGAAGGAACTCGGCATGCGGACGGTCTTCAACGTCCTCGGCCCGCTGACGAACCCCGCCGGGGCCGACGCGCAGGTCCTCGGCGTCTACGACGCCGACCTCGTCCCCGTCATCGCCGAGTCGCTGTCGCATATGCCCGTCGAGCGCGCCCTCGTCGTCCACGGCTCCGGCATGGACGAAATCGCGCTCCACGACGCGACCACGGTCGCCGAAATCGACGGCGACGAAATCACCGAGTACACCCTCACGCCCGCCGATCTCGGCCTCGAACGGGCCCCCATCGAGGCGGTCGCCGGCGGCACGCCGCAGGAGAACGCCGACGACCTCGAAGGCATCCTCACCGGCGACGTGACCGGACCCAAGCGCGACCTCATCCTCGCCAACGCCGGCGCGGCAATCTACGTCGCCGGCCTCGCGGACTCGCTGGCGGAGGGCGTCGAGGTCGCCCGCGACGCCATCGACTCCGGCGCCGCGAAAGCCAAACTCGACGCGCTTCGGGAGGCGTGAGATGACCCGCGTCAAAGTGTGCGGCGTCACCGACGAAACCGACCTCGCCGCCGTCGACGCGGCCGGTGCCGACGCGGTCGGTGCCATCTGCGACGTGCCCGTGGACACGCCCCGCGAGATTTCCCGCGAGCGCGCCCGCGAACTGTTCGCCGCCGCGCCGCCGTTCCTCACGACCACCCTCGTGACGATGCCCGACTCCATCGACCACGCCCGCGACCTCGCCCGCGAGGTCGGCCCCGACGTGCTCCAACTCCACGGCGACTTCGCGGCCGACGACCTCGACTCGCTCCGCGCGACGGGCGTCGGCGTCGTCCCGGTCGTCGATGCAACCGACCTCGACCGCGCACGCGACCTCGCGCCCGTCGTGGATGCCATCCTCGTCGACACGCCCTCCGACTCGGGCGCGGGCGGCACCGGCGAGACCCACGACTGGGACGCCTCGCGCGACCTCGTCGCGGCGGTCGACGCGCCCGTGATTCTCGCGGGCGGTCTGACGCCAGACAACGTCGTCGAGGCGGTTCGAACCGTCGAACCTTACGGCGTCGACGTCGCGAGCGGCGTCGAGGCCTCCGGCGGCGTCAAGGACCACGACGCGGTTCGCGCCTTCGTCGCCGCGGCCAAAGCGGCCCGCGGAGTGTCCGACGACCACGAGGAGGTCGTCGCGTGACGGCCCCCGACACCGACCGCGAGGAGTTCGTCGAGCTCGTCGGCGACGCGGACGGACCGGTCGTGACCCACCTCGTGACCGACCTCGACGTGTCCGTCGACCCGCTGGCCGCGTACACGACGCTCGCGGACCGCAGCGACTACGGCTTCCTCTTGGAGAGCGCCGAGAAGGTCTCCTCCAGCAACCCGCAGGGCGCGTTCTCCGCGCCCGCGACGGCCGCCGACTCCCACGCGCGCTTCTCGTTCGTCGGCTACGACCCAGAAGCGGTCGTGACGGTCGGCCCCGACGGCGTCGACGTGACCGACCTCGGCGGCCCCGCCGCGGAGTTCGTCGGCGCGGGCGACGGCGACGTGCTCGACTCCCTGCGCGGCGCGCTCCCCGACCTCCCGCGGGTCAACTTCCCCGAGACGGACCGCCAGACGCTCACCGGCGGACTGGTCGGCTTCCTCGCCTACGAGGCCGTCTACGACCTCTGGCTCGACGAAGTCGGTCGCGAGCGCCCCGACACGGACGACCCGGACGCCGAGTTCGTCCTCACGACCCGGACCCTCTCGTTCGACCACCGCGAGGACGCCGTCCGCCTCGTCTGTACTCCCGTCGTCTCGCCCGACGACGACCCCGGCGAGGTGTACGACGGCGTCGTCGCCGAAGCCGAGCGCGTCGCGGAAAAGCTCCGCGCGGCGGACGACCCCGCCCCCGGCGGCTTCGAGCGGACCGGCGAGGACGCCGGCTCCCGCGAGGACTACGAGGCCGCGGTCAGACAGACGAAAGAACACGTCCGCGACGGCGACATCTATCAGGGCGTCATCTCGCGCACGCGGAAGCTCCGCGGACAGGTCGACCCCGTCGGCCTGTACGCCTCGCTCCGCGAGGTGAACCCCTCGCCGTACATGTACCTGCTCCGGCACGGCGACCGGCGCGTCGTCGGCGCGAGCCCCGAAACGCTCGTCTCGGTCAGGGGCGACCGCGTCGTCGTCAACCCCATTGCGGGGACGTGCCAGCGCGGGTCCGGCCCGGTCGAGGACCGCCGCCTCGCCGGCGAACTCCTCGCGGACGGGAAGGAGCGCGCAGAGCACACGATGCTCGTCGACCTCGGCCGCAACGACGTGCGCCGGGTCTCGACGCCCGGGAGCGTCCGCGTCGAGGACTTCATGAGCATCATCAAGTACAGCCACGTCCAGCACATCGAATCGACCGTCTCGGGGACGCTCGACCCCGACGCCGACGCCTTCGACGCCACGCGAGCGACGTTCCCCGCGGGGACGCTCACCGGCGCGCCAAAGGTCCGCGCGATGGAGATTATCGACGACCTCGAAGCCGAGTCCCGGGGCGTCTACGGCGGCGGCGTCGGCTACTACTCGTGGACCGGCGACGCCGACATGGCCATCGTCATCCGAACCGCGACGGTCGAATCCGACGGCTCGGAAGACACCATCACCGTCCGCGCGGGTGCCGGCATCGTCGCAGACTCCGACCCGACCGCGGAGTACGAGGAGACGGAACAGAAGATGGGCGGGGTGCTCGACGCCGTCCGCCGCATCGAGTACGGGACCGAGGAGGCGTCGCAATGACGGCGATTCGGCTCGTCGTCGTCGACAACTTCGATTCGTTCACGTACAACCTCGTGGAGTACTTCTCCGAGCAGACCGTCGAGGGCGAACCGCTCGACATCGAGGTGCGCAAGAACACCGCGTCGCTCGACGAGATACGCGACCTCGACCCCGACGCCATCGTCGTCTCGCCGGGGCCGGGCCACCCGAAGAACGACCGCGACGTGGGCGTGACCAACGACGTTCTCACGGAGCTGTCGACCGATATTCCGACGCTCGGCGTCTGTCTCGGCCTCGAAGCCGCGGTGTACGCTTACGGCGGGACCATCGGCCACGCGCCGGAGCCGATTCACGGGAAGGCGTTCCCCGTCGACCACGACGGCGAGGGCGTCTTCGCCGGCCTCGAAGACGGCTTCCCGGCCGGACGCTACCACTCGCTCGTCGCCACGGACGTCCCCGACTGCTTCGACGTCTCGGCGACGACCGACCACGACGGCGAGGCGCTCGTGATGGGCGTCCGCCACCGCGAGCACCCCATCGAGTGCGTCCAGTTCCACCCCGAGAGCGTGCTCACGGGGTCGGGACACGGCGTCGTCAGAAACTTCCTCACGGCGGTCGCCGGCTTCGACGTGGCCTGAGTCGGGTCGGGTCGGGTCAGACGCGCCGAGCGAGGCGTGCGCCGCGCCCGCGACCACTCCGTGTCGGCCGCGGCGACGGTCGCACGCTCGGATTACAGGACGTTGATGCCGAAAAACGAGAGCAACAGCAGCGCGCCCACGACGATGGCGGCGATAGTGACCAGTCGCCACGCGATTTTGAGGAACAGCCGGCCGACGAGGATGACGACGGCGACGGCCGCGAGCACCACGAGCATCTGACCGAGCGGCCCGGACAGCAGGCCGCCGAGCTGTAACGGGGTGAGCGCGAGGGGAGTCAGTACCATACCCCGATATGACACCCGTAGAGCGGATAAGCTTGTGGGCGGTCTCGTCGCGCGGTTCCGGTGTGATTTTCCCGCCGAAACGACCGATTTCGGCACCCCTGAGCGACTGCGAAATTCGAACATACGAATTCTGATAGTTGTGTGGCTGTCGACTGTCCGGGATTCCTTTATATCCTCTCCGGTGATGCGGGACAGTTCACCATGTGACGGTTTCAGACGCCCTGGCTCCCCCCTCACGTTCTACTGGATATCACCGCTACGTCTTGCGATTTTTGGCGTCACAATTTCACTTCCACTCCGCTCTACCTACGGTTATGTGGTGTCCGTCCGTCCTATGAATCCGTGCAGTTCGGACCCGGTCGTCGGCCGTCGTCGTAATTGAACTAATTATGATACGTTCGGCGGTCGAACCTCCGAGTTCGAAGCCCTTAACCAACCACGCAACACACACCAATATCGTTACCAATGAGCGGAATTTTCGGACACTATCGACGCGACCTCGCTCGAACGCGGCTCGGGCGGGAGGGACAGTAAGATGAGCGACGCGAACCTCTCGACGGACGAACTCGTGCTGCCGGTCAAGCGGACCGAAGGCGAGACCCTCGAAGCGCGGATGACGGGCAACGCCTACAACAACATTCTCCCCGCCCGCTACCTCCGCAAGGACGCCGACGGCGACCTCGTCGAGACGCAGGAGGACCTGTTCCCCCGCGTCGCGAAGAACATCGCGCTCGCGGAAGCCGTCTTCGAGGCCGAAAAACGCGACATCGAACTCACGGTCACGCCCGACCTCATCAAGCCGGACCACCCGCGCCGCGACGAACTCGCCGCGGAGGTCTTCGGCAAGGGCGTCACGGCCGACGACGACGAGGCCGAGACGACGCTTTCGGTCTACAACGTCAACAAGTTCGCCTACGACACCCTCGTCCCCGAACTCCCCGCGGAAGTACGCGAGGTCGTCGTCGAGAAGCGCGAGACGTTCGAGGAGCTGATGGAACAGCTCTCCTTCATGCCGAACTCGCCGACGCTCATGAACGCCGGCGACGAACTCCAACAGCTCTCGGCCTGTTTCGTCGACTCACCCGCCGACGACATCACGGACATCCACCAGACGGCCAAGGAGGCCGCCGAGGTGTTCCAGTCCGGCGGCGGCATGGGCTACGCCTTCTGGAAGCTCCGCCCCTACGGCGACGCGGTCGGTTCGACCGGCGGCATCGCCTCCGGCCCCATCACGTTCATGCGGACGTTCGACCAGATGTGCGAGACCATCGCGCAGGGCGGCGCGCGCCGCGGCGCACAGATGGGCGTCATGCGCGTCAGCCACCCCGACGTCATCCAGTTCCTCCACGCGAAGAACAAGGACGTGTCGCTCGCGCACACGCTCCGCCTGAACGACCCCGACGACTTCACTCACACCAAGTTCGTCGACGCGCTCGACGAGGCGCGCGAACTCATCGACGAGGACGGCCGCGTCCCCAAGCACCTCCGTAACGCCGTCGAGGGCCACCTCTCGAACTTCAACATCTCCGTCGGCATCACCGACGGCTTCATGGAGGCGCTGTACAACGACGAGGAGTTCGTCTTCACGAACCCCCGCACCGAAGAGCCGCACGTCGCCACGCCGCAGACGAAGGAAATCTACGACATGTTCGGTCTCGGCGAGTACGTCGAGGTCGGCGAGGTGCTTTCGGTCCCCGCGAAGGAACTCTGGGACCAGATTATCGAGGGCGCGTGGGAGAACGGCGAACCCGGCGTCGTCTACCTCGAACGCGCGAACAAGCAACACTCCTTCGACGTCGAGAAACACCCCGACCACCAGATTCTCGCCACCAACCCCTGCGGCGAACAGCCGCTGGAGGAGTACGAGGCGTGTAACCTCGGTCACATCAACCTCTCGACGCTCGTCGCGGAGGATTCGCCCGACTGGCGCGTCTGGTACGACGCCCACGGCGACGAGTACGACTCCCTCGAGGCCGCGACGGAGGCGTTCCTCGAAGACGCCGTCGACTGGGAGGAGTTCAACCACCGCATCGAAAGCGGCACGCGCTTCCTCGAAAACGTCGTCACGATGTCGGACTTCCCGGTCGAGAAAATCGAGGAGAAGGTCCGCGAACTCCGCAAAATCGGGCTCGGAATCATGGGCCTCGCTCAGCTGTACATCCAGCTCGGCGTCCGCTACGGCTCCGACGAGGGCAACGAAATCGCCCAGCAGCTCATGACCCACATCAACCACGGGTCCAAGCGGGCGTCCCACGAACTCGCCGAAGAACGCGGCCCGTTCGAAGCGTGGGAGGACTCGAAGTACGCGAACCCGACCGAGTACCGCGAGTGGTTCGAACACCACACCGGCGAGTCGGCAGATGACTGGGAAGACGGCTACCCCATCCGCAACCACAACACGACGACCATCGCCCCGACGGGCACCACGTCGATGGTGTCGAACACCACCGGCGGCTGTGAGCCCATCTACAACGTCGCCTACTACAAGAACGTCTCCGACGACGTGCAGGGCGACGAGATGCTCGTCGAGTTCGACGACTACTTCCTCCGCGTGCTGGAGGCCAACGACATCGACGTCGAGGCCGTAAAGGAGGAGGCACAGGAGCAGATGGCGAGCAACCAGTTCGACGGCCTCTCCTCGCTGTCGACGGTTCCGGACGCTATCTCCGAACTGTTCGTCGTGACCTCGGACCTCGCGGGTATCGAGCACGCGGGCGTCCAGTGCGCCCTCCAGAGCGGCGTCGACTCCGCCATCTCGAAGACCTGTAACTTCCCGAACAGCGCCTCGAAAGAGGACATGGACGAGGTCTACCGCTACATCTACGACCACGGCGGCAAGGGCGTCACCGTCTACCGCGACGGCACCCGCTCGAAGCAGGTGCTCACCACGCGCGCGAAGAACACCGAGTTCTCCGACGACGAGGAGGCCGCCGAGGCCATCGTCTCGCAGATTCGCGACGTGTTCGGCGACGTGGAGGCGTTCCTCGACTCCGAGGAGGTCTCGGACCTCATCGGCAGCGAACTCGAACTCGCCTTCGCCGACTCCCCGAGCGATGTCGGCAAGAAGCGCCCCCGTCCGGACGTGCTGTACGGCGTCACCCAGCGCATCGACACCGGCTACGGGAAGCTCTACGTCAACATCAACGAGGACGAACACGGCGAGCCGTTCGAGCTGTTCGCCAACATCGGTAACTCCGGCGGCTTCACCGCCTCCTTCACCGAGGCGCTCGCCAAGACCGTCTCGACGTCGCTCCGCTCGGGCGTCGACCCCGAGGAGATTGCCAACGAGCTGAAGGGCATCCGAAGCCCGAAGGTCGCCTGGGACAAAGGAGAGCAGATTAACTCCATCCCGGACGCCATCGGCACCGCGATGCGCCGGTATCTCGACGGCGACATCGACAAGGGCTACCCGCAACAGCAGAACCTGACCGAGGTCGAAGCCGAGGCCGCCGCGGCCGAGGACGCCAACGCGGACACCGACGGCGGCGTCGCCGTCGACGACGGCTCCGACAACGACGCCGTCGCGGACCTGCTCGCGGCGGGCGAGAGCCCCGAGTGTCCCGAGTGCGGCGAGATGGACCTCTACTACTCCGAAGGCTGTAAGACCTGCCAGAACTGCGGCTGGTCCGAGTGCTGAACGCGAGGGAGTAACTCCGCCGCCGTCGCGGTCTCGTCCCGCTCGTTCCGTTTTTTCGTTTGTGCTCTCCGCTCCGCGAGTTCGTACTATCCCGTCTCTCGTCGCCGTGTTCGACGTGTCGTGAACGGGGACAGCCGCGGTCGTGACCGACCGGTCAGAACGACGACGAACACCGGGATAGAAAAGAAATCCCCGAGAACGTGTCAGATGTTCTTTAACGTTCTCTCTCGAAGGGTATGGTTAGAGACTTAAACACAATATAAACACTATATTAATGCTCAAATCGGAGGGCGAAATTGACCATTAATCTGGTACGTAGATTTAAGTTATCCCGGGGATACGGGTCGGGTGGACACACCGCGACGGGTGCCGGGCAGGGATGCTGGTCGCGCAGCGACGACCGCGCCACCGGCGTCTTCGGCGAGCGATACCGTCCGGGTGTCGGACATAACGCATGCAACTCAAACATCTCTTCACGGAAGACCGTGCAGTCAGTCCCGTCATCGGGGTTATCCTGATGGTGGCGATTACAGTGATTCTCGCGGCCGTCATCGGGACGTTCGTCCTCGGCCTCGGCGACCAAGTCAGCGAAACGTCGCCGCAGGCGAGCTTTAGCTTCGATTACGACGGCACCGACAACCTGACCATCACCCACGAGAGCGGCGAACAGATTGCCGCGAACCAGGTGACAGTGACTGGTGACTTCGACGACTCTGGTAGTAACTGGACCGCTCTCGGCGGCTCCGATCCGATCACTGCAGGAGGCTCCGCCGTTGCAAACAAATCTGGTGGATTCGCTGACGGCGATACCGTTCGCGTCGTCTGGAACTCGCAGAGCGGCAGTACGTCCTCCACGCTCCAGCAGTGGACCTACAACGGATAGATGAATTGCAAACACCTCCTCTCCGAGGACGACGCGGTGTCGCCGGTCATCGGCGTCATCCTCATGGTCGCAATCACGGTGATTCTCGCGGCTGTCATCGGGACGTTCGTCCTCGGCCTCGGCGACCAGGTCGGCGACACTGCCCCGCAGGCGAGCTTCGGCTTCGACTACAACGGCACCGCCCTCACGGTTACCCACGAGAGCGGTTCGTCCATTGACGCCGGGCAGGTCAACATCACCTCTTCGGTTGCCCTGAACGACTCCACGGGAACTGAACTCGCCGGGTCGAGCGGGACGACCGGCACTTGGGAGTCGATATCTTCGGATTCGGAGACGGAAATCACCGCCGGGAGCCAAGTGACGGTTGTCGAGCAGAACGCCGACGACCTCTCGACCGCGACTGTTCGAGTCATCTGGACCTCCGAGAGTGGCAGTAACTCCGCCACCCTCCAGAGCTGGTCCGGCCCCGACGCCTGAACGCGACACAGCCTTCGCGGCATCGTTTTCCTCCGACTGTCCGACCCGCCGAGCCGCGGCTGACTCGACTCCTGCGGCGCGTGTCCGGCCGCGTCGCTGACACCCGATCAGACGGACAAACGACGCCGTCGCGAGAACAGGCGATTCTTCGCCGTTACAACGGGGAACGCGCCGGTCTCAGACCGGGCGGCCGTCCTCGGACGTGCCGACCATCCACGTTCCGAGGGTGAGCGCGCCGGCACCGACGACGAGTGCGTAGGACATCACCTGCGCGGAGTTCGGCAGCATTCCCGGCAGCATAGCGAGCGTCCCGACGATCATCAGCACCATCCCGATGACGGCTTTCTTCGAACTGAGCAGTCCCATGTCGGTCTCTCCGGAAGCGTCCGATATGGAACTTGCGCTTTTGATTCGCCGGGTTACTCGTAGTCCCGTTCGCCAGCAGGAACGACCACGTCGAGCCAGTTCTCCTCCGGCGGAAGCGGACATTCGAAGGCCTCGGTGAACGCGCAAAACGGGTTGTACGCGAGGTTGAAGTCGACGACGACCTCCTCCAACTCGTCGAGGGGCGCGTCGGGCGTGAGTTCCATGTACCGACCGCCGTTGTAGGTCTGCTGTCCCGTCGTCTTGTCGCGGAAGGGGACGAACAGCGTCGGCGAGTCGTCGTGTTCCTGACGATACGCGCCGAGGGTGAGGTCGGTGTCGCGGAGTGCGAAGCGGAACGTGGCGACGCGGAGATACCGGACCTCGCCGTCGGTCGAGGTGTCCATCGTCACCGGCTCGGGGTCGGCGTGCGTCTCGACCGACGCGGTCACGCGGTAGTCGGGGTCGGGGTCGAAGTAGTCGAGGCCGTCGAAGTCGTCCCGTTCCTCCGGCGGAATCGGTGACTGCGGGTGCGACCCGAAGAAGTCGTCTTTCTCCTCGCGTTTCGCCCGGAGCTCGGAGACGTAGGCGTCGGCGTCGAACGCGTCGTCGGTCATACGCGCCGATACCCACCGACGACACCTACACCTGACGGTTCGGGGTCGCTTCCGAAGCTGTTACGCGGACAAGTGACGCTTGGCGACCGAGATGCGTTCGAACTGGTCGGGCGTGAGGTCGATGTCCGCGGCCACGACGTTCTCGCCGAGCTGGTCGACCGTTCGCGCGCCGACAATCGGCGCGGTGACCTGCGGGTGATGCATGAGCCACGCGAGGCTGACCTGCGCGGGCGACGCGCCGACCGCCTCGGCGACCTCCTCGACCTGTTCGAGCGCGTCGAAGTTCGCCGGTGTGAGATACGAGTCGGCGAATCGCTGGTCGTTCGCCGCGCGAGAGTCCGCGGGCGGGCGCTCGTCGCGGGCGTACTTGCCCGTGAGGAAACCGCCGGCCAGCGGCGACCACGGGACGATGCCGATGTCGTAGTCGGCGCACATATCGAGGTAGTTCCCTTCTATCTCGCGGTTGACGGCGTTGTACCGCGGCTGGGCGACTTTGAACGGCTCGTAGCCGCGCTTGTCGGCGAGTTCGTTCGCCTTGACGACTTTCCAGGCGTTGGGTTCGAGCGTCGAGGTGCCGAGGTAGTTCACCTTCCCGTCGCGGACGAACCCGTCGAGCGTCCGCATGAACTCCTCGACCGGCGTCTCGTCGTCCCACCGATGGATGTACAGCAGGTCGACGTAGTCGGTGCCGAGCCGGTCGAGAATGCGGTCTATCTGGCGGCGGAGATGCTTCCGGTTGAGCCCGCGGCCGTTGGCGTCCTCGCGGGTGGGCCAGAAAACCTTGGACGCGACGACGAACTCCTCGCGGTCGCGCTCCCCGAGCCACTCGCCGATGTACGTCTCGCTGGCACCGTCGCCGTACATATCGGCGGTGTCGATGAAGTTCCCGCCGGCGGCGGCGTAGGCGTCGAGCAGCTCGTGGGCGCGGTCGCGTCCGACCTCGACCGCGCCGTCGTCGTTCTGCCGACCGAACCGCCACGTCCCGAACGCGAGCTCGGAGACCGTCGTTCCGGTCCGTCCCAGTGGAACCATCGAAAGCGACATACTGAGTCCGAAGACCGGACCGCGGTAAAGCAACTCGGTTCCCGATGGTCGAACGTGAGGGACATGCGGCAGTGACCGGATGGCCGCACAGACCCCGAGAGACGGGAAACGAGAGGACGGCCGCGGAGATGGAGGGAAAACGCAGTTCGTTGTCGTAAACCACGACCCGCGCCGGTGTACGACCGCGTCTACGAACGGGCGTAGTTGTGGCCAATCACGAGCGCGAGCGCGTTGAGTGCGAGAAGCGCTCCGAAGACGGTGAACTCGCTGGCTTCGAGGCCGCCGAACAGCAAGGGGAGATACAGGAACGGGAGGGCGACTGCGGCCCAGAAGCCGACGAACCGAAGCGGTGCGGCGACGAGTTCGAAGCCGAGGCGGAGCGGCCGTTCTTCCGTTACGACCTCACGGAGTTGGGAGAGGCGTTCACGGGGGACCGTGGATGGGGAGTTCGACATTGGTTGGGGGGCACCTACGACTACGACATGGAGCGGAGGGGTCATAATTAGGTGCGAGAATTCGACTCGTTTCATACTCGTTTACCCACGACTATCCGGTAAATGTGAAGTTTCATCGATAGGCGAGCGGCCGTCTAATTCTTCATAAGTTCCTCTAACTCTTTTATTCACGGAATAGTCGTGCGTTCTTGAACGGTCGTCGAACCCTGAATTTCCGCGTGGTTTCTCCGGTTCGAACGCGGCGCTCGATACGGTCGGGAGCCCGACACGTCGCCCGCGGTCCGACGGCTGGTTCGGTCGGCGTCGCCCCCGCAGGGATTTAGCCCGCGGGCGCAACTGTCGGGGTATGCCCGACCTCAATCGCGTCGCAAAGCGCATGTACAACATCCACCCGAACGCTATGCGCCTCGTCGTCGGCGAGGAGATAGCCGGCACGTTCACGCTGGAGAGCGCGGAGTTCTTCCAGACCGACTTTCAGGCCGAAGGCGGACTCGACGGCGACGACGCAGTCTATCGGTTCGCGACGACGGAGCACAACGACGCGGTCGTCGTCGGTCGACAGCGTCCCGGCGAAGACGGCTGGACGATGATCGGAGAAGTGGAGACGGTCGAGCGGGTTGACGCGACGGACGCGACGGACGCGTAGCCGCGCGCCCACTCAGTCGGTCGCGCGGGCACCGTCACCGAACCGATAGCGGAGTTCGCGCCGAATCGCCCCGCGCTTCAGGAGGACGAACCCGAGGAAGATGAGGGAGAACCCGCCGACCGTGGACGGTGTCGGAACCTCGCTCAGGAACGCCCAGCCGGAGAGCGCCGCGAAGACGGGGGCGACGTACGAGACGAGGTTGATTTCGATGGGACCGAGGCGGGCGAGCAGGTCGAAGTAGATGAGGAAGCCGAGCGCGCTCGCCGCGAGTGAGAGATACGCGAGCGCCGCGACCGATTGGACGTTAAGGACGACCGCCCCGGGGCGCTCGCCGAGGCCGGCGGACGCGACGTGCATCAGACCCGCGCCGAGGAGCATCGACCACGCCTCCATCGTCTCGATAGGCAGCTCCGAGTCGACCCGACGTGTCAGGACGGAGCCGAGGGCGAAGGCCGCGGCCGCGCCGAAGATGAGGAGTTTCGCGACCGTACCGCCGGCGAGGAGGTTGCTCGGGTCGAGTTCCGAGAGGACCGCGACGCCGACGAGTCCGAGGAGGAGTCCGACGACGCCGAGGGCGGTGAGTCGCTCGCTCGGGAGCAGGAGTCGCGCGAATCCGGTCGTGAGCACCGGACTGAGGCTCACGATGACGGCGGCGGCGGCGCTCGTCACGGTGGGGTCGGTCTCGCCGATAAACAGGAGCGCGTGGTACGCGGCGATAAGGAACACCGCGCCGATGGCGACTTCGGTCCACTCGGCTCTGTCGCGCGGGAGCGGCGAGTCGGTGGCGTACAGCGCGTAGGCGAGCATCACGACCCCCGCCACGTCGTACCGGAGCGCCGCGAACAGCACCGGCGGGAAGAACTCCAGCCCGGCTTTGATCGCCATGAACGCGGACCCCCAGACGGCGGCGAGGACGACGAACAGACCGACGTTTCGATACCGTGTCACAGCGATGGTGCGCCCGGTAGGGGCCTGAACGTTTCGTTACGGGGCGGTTTCGCCGGTGCCGCGAGGGTGGCGTCGGCCGAGGCCAGCACTCGTCGCCCGCTGGACCCGTGTCAGTCGTCGGCCTCGGCGGCCGTGCCGGCGTTCGTCTCGACGACTATCACCTCGTCCGAACCCTCGTAGAGGTGGCAGGCCGCGGGATGCGGCACGTCACCGACGCCGGGGCGTCGCGTCTCACAGGGGCTCTCGAAGCGGTCCCGAAGCGTCTCGCCGGCGCGGTCGACCTCGCCCTCCGCGAGGTGGCCGAGCGCCGTGTCGACGACGCTCGCGACCTCGTCGCGGAGTTCGTCGTCGACGTGTCGCGCGCGGGCCTCCTCGATGAACGCCTCCGTGTCCTCCCGGTCGGGGTCGGCGGCGTCCCAGATATGGTCTTGGTTCACGTCACCGACCGCGAGAGCGTCCCGAAGGTCCATCACGGCGCGGTAACTCCCCTGTTCGATGGCGAGGTCGTCCGGGGGGATGACCTCCGGACACCGAGTCCGGAAGCGACAGCCGGACGGCGGGTTTCGCGGCGACGGCACGTCACCCGGCAGCGCCTCGACCCGTCGGCCGTGTTCGGCCGTGGAGGGTCGGGGAACGCTCTCCAACAGCGCCTTCGTGTAGGGGTGTTTCGGCGACTCGAACAGGTCGTCGGTCGGACCGAGTTCGACGATGTTGCCGAGGTACATCACGGCGACGCGGTCGCAGATGTGGCGGACGACGGAGAGGTCGTGAGCGATAAACAGATACGTCAGCCCGAACTCCTCCTGCAAATCGTCGAGCAGGTTCAACACCTGCGCCTGCACGGACACGTCGAGCGCCGACACCGGCTCGTCGAGGACGATGAACTCCGGTTCGAGCGCGAGCGCGCGAGCGATGCCGACGCGCTGGCGCTGGCCGCCGGAGAACTCGTGGGGGTAGCGGTCGAAGTGGTTCGCTGAGAGGCCGACCCGCTCTAACAGGTCCGTGACCCTGTCGCGCCGCCACTCGCGTTTGGACTCGTCGGCGGCGGACTCGGGAATCCCGTGAATCTTCAGCGGTTCGGCGACGATATCGCCGACGGTCATCCGCGGGTCGAGACTCGAAAACGGGTCCTGGAAGACGATTTGGGCGTCCCGGCGGAACGTCTTGAGTTCGTCGTCGTCCATCTCGAAGACGTTCTTTCCGTCGAACGTGACCGCGCCGCCGGTCGCCTCGCGGAGTCGGAGCAGCGTCTCTCCGGTCGTGGACTTCCCGCAGCCGGACTCGCCGACGAGGCCGAGCGTCTCGCCGCGTTCGACCTCGAAGGAGATGCCGTCGACGGCCTTGACGCTCGTCGGGTCGCGCCCGAGGAGGCTGTCGACGAACGAGTCCTGTTCGAAGTAGTACTTCTGGAGGTCCCGAACCGCGAGGAGCGGCTCAGTCATCGGCGCTCACCTCCCCGGCCGCCTCGCCCCCGTCGACCGAATCGACGGCGTCGGCGGGGTCGTACTCCTGTTCGGCGAGGACGCACCGGACGCTGTGTCGGCCGTCCAGTTCGTACTCTGGGATGCGGGTCAGACAGTCGGTCATGGCTTTGGGACACCGGTCGGCGAAGTAACACGCGTCGGGCATCTCCGAGTCGAGCAGGCTCGGGACGTTGCCCGAGATGGGTTCGAGGCGGCCCGAGGGGTCGTCAACGTCCGGAATCGACCCCAACAGTCCCTGCGTGTACGGGTGGACGGGGTCGTCGAAGATGTCGGCGAGGGGGCCGCGCTCGACGACCTCGCCGGCGTACATGACGCCGACGCGGTCGCACATCCGGGCGATGACGCCGAGGTCGTGGGTTATCATCAGGATGCTCATCCCCTCCTGTTCCTGCAAGTCGCGCAGGAGGTTGAGAATCTGCGCCTGAATTGTCACGTCGAGCGCGGTGGTCGGTTCGTCGGCGATGAGTACGTCCGGTTCGCCGGCGAGCGCCTGCGCGATCATCGCGCGCTGGAGCATCCCGCCGGAGAACTGGTGGGGGTACTCCTCGGCGCGGTCCTCGGGGTCGGGGATACCGACCTGGTCGAGCAGTTCGACCGCGCGGTCCATGCTCTCGTCGTCGACGTAGCTCTTCGAGGGGAGAAGCGAGTCCCTGATGAGCGACGCGAGCCCGTAGCCCTGGGTGCGCGAGCGCGTGCTCCGCGGGTTCGACCGGGCGCGGCGCTGGACCTCGACCGCCTCGGCTATCTGCTCGCCGACGGTTATCGAGGGGTTGAAGCTGCTCATCGGGTCCTGAAACACCATGCTGAACGACGGGCCGCGGAGCGACCGGCGGACGCCCTCCGGGAGCCGTCGGATGTCCACGAGGTCGCCGTCGACGGCGTCCGGTTTCGACTCGCGGAACTCCTCGGCGAGGTCGGCGTTGCGGTACCATAGCTCGCCTTGCGTCACGCGGCCGGGCGACTCGATGAGGTCGATGACCGACAGCGCGGTCACGGACTTGCCGGACCCCGACTCGCCGACGATGCCGAATATCTCGCCGTCTTCGACGTCGAACGAGACGTTTTCGACCGCGTTGACCTGCCCCTCCTCGGTGAAAAACCGGGTGGAGAGGTCGCGGACGCTGAGAATCGTGTCGGCCATCTCAGACGCCCCCCTCCCCTTCGATGCCGGGGTCGAGCGCGTCTCTGAGCCAGTCGCCGACGAGGTTCAGCCCGATGACCGTCACCACGATAGCGAGGCCGGGCATCGTCGAAATCCACCACGCGGTTGACTGGTACTGCCGGCCGAGGGCGATGTCGAAGCCCCACGACACGTCGGCCCCGGAGAAGCCGAGGAACGACAGCGCCGATTCGAGCAGGATGATGGCGGCCACCTGAATCGTCGCCAACACGAGGATGGGCGTGATGGCGTTGGGGAGGACGTGTCTGAGCACCGTCCGCCCGTCGCTCGCGCCGAGCGCCTTCGCGGCCTTCACGTACTCCTCCTCGCGGATGGAGAGCGCCTCGCCGCGGGCGACGCGGGCGAACCACACCCAGTTGACGAGCGCGACGACGACGATGACCGTCCCCGGGAGGACGACCGTTCCCGGCATTCCCGTCGGTAACCCGACCGCCGAGCGGAACGCCGGGGCGAGCCCGGTGGCGACGAACGGGTCGGGGATTGGCGCTTGCGCCTGCCCCCAGACGCCGACGAGGGCGATTGCGAGGACGAGCGAGGGGAACGCGAGCATGATGTCCGCGCTCCGCATCAGCACGTCGTCCACGCGGCCGCGATAGAACCCCGCCGACAGCCCGACGAGGACGCCGATGAGCGCCGCGAGCGACGTGCCGAACAGGCCGACGAGGATGGACGTTCTCGCCCCGTAGATGATGCGCGAGAGGATGTCCCGCCCGTTGCCGTCGGTGCCGAGCGGGTGGGCGAGCGTCGCGTTCGTGTAGACGGTCTGCGTCTCGGTGACGACCTGCCCGTCTTCGATGACGACGCTCCCGTTTTCCATCTGCGTCACCTCTCTGGTCTCCGTCGTGCTGAATCCGAGCGGCGGTTGCCGGGCGTTGTCGAGGTCCTGTTGGGACGGGCTATACGGCGAGATAAACGGGGCAAAGATGGCCATCGCCACCATGAGGACGACGACGACGATGCCGAGCTTCGCGAGGAGACTCCGTCTGAGTTCCCGGCGAAGGTTTCTGCGTGTGCGTTCCGATATCATAGAGCGTTAATCGTAGGCCACCTGCGGGTTGACGTAGGCGTACAGGGCGTCAACGAGGATGTTCACGAGGACGAACCCGACCGCGACGACGATGAGCGAGCCCTGTAAGACCGGCCAGTCGCGGGCGTTGATGCTGTTGATGATGAGCGAGCCGAGTCCCGGCCACGCGAAGACGGCCTCCGTGATGACGGCCCCACCGATGAGGGTGCCGAGCTGGAGTCCGATGACGGTGATGACCGGGATGAGCGTGTTCCGAAGCGCGTGCTTGTATCGGACCAGCGTCTCCGGGAGCCCCTTCGCCCGCGTCGCGCGGACGTAGGTCTGTCCGAGTTGGTCGAGCATTCCGCTGCGGGTGAGCCGCGTGATGAGCGCGGTGAAGTACGTCCCGAGCGTGATTGCGGGGAGCGTGATATGCCACAGCCACGTCCCGAAGCCGCGTATCGCCGCGCCCACGTCGCCGCCGGCGAGAAGCACCGCGATGCCGTCGAGGCCGATGGGGCGCTGACTGGTCGGGAACGCGTCCAACTGCACCGCGAGCACGAGGATGAGCATCACGCCCAGCCAGAAGTTTGGCGTGCTGATGCCGACCAGCGAGAACACGGTCGCGCCGTAGTCCGCCGGCTCGTGACGCCGCGTGGCAGAGAGGACGCCGAGCGGAATCGCGATGACGACGGCGACGACTGTCGCCGCGATGGCGAGTTCCAGCGTCGCCGGGAGCCTCGCCACGACGCGGGCCGAGACCGGCGTCCGGGTGACGAGCGACAGGCCGAGGTCACCGAACGGGATGCCCGAGATGAACTCCCAATACTGCACGTACAGGGGCTCGTTCAGCCCGAGTTCGGCGATGACCTGCGCTCTGACCTCCGGGTCGACGTCGGGCGGCAACAGCACGTTCGCCGGGTCCCCCGGCGAGATGAACCGGAGGCCGAAGACGACCGTGATGACCCCCCAGATGACGAACAGCCCCTGGAGCGAGCGTTTGATGAGGAACCTCGACAGCGACATCGACTACTGCTGGCTCATCGCGTACGCGTCGATGCGCTCGTCGGAGCGGGCCTCCCACGCGATGGCGTCGTTGACGCCGTAGACGCTGTACTGCTGGTTCAGGAATATCCACGGGCACTGCTCGTGGGCCATCGCGTTCGCCTCCTGGAGCGTCGCTTCGCGCTCCTCGCCGGACTGGTTGCCGGCCTGTTCGAGCAGCGCGTCGAACTCCTCGTTTTGCCACGTCGTGAGCGTCCCGTCGGAGGAGAGAAGCGCCTCCATGACGAGGCCGCCGTCGAACGTCGCCTCGCCCCAGCCGATGAGGAACCACGGTGGACGGGCCTCGATACTGCCCGCGAGCAGTTCGTCGACGAGCGAGCCGAAGTCGCGCTGGCGGACCGTCGCCGTGACGTTCGGGAGTTCGTCGATGTAGCCCGCGACCGCCTGCGCCACTTCGAGGTCCTTCAGGTAGCGGCCGACCGGCGTGTGAAGCTCGATTTCCGCGCCGGCGTAGCCGGAGTCTTCGACCAACTGCTCGGCTTGGTCCGGGTCGTACGGGTAGGGGTCGAGGTCGGGGTTGTGCCCGACGAACTCGGGGAGGGTGGGCTGGCCCGTCTGCGTGCCGAAGCCCTCAAGGACGTTCTGGACGATACTTTCGAGGTCGATTGCGTAGTTCATCGCCTGCCGGAACTCCATCGAGTCGAACGGTTCGACGTCGTAGCGCATCCCGTTGTAGATGATGCGGGTCGACGGGGACGCGGCGACGCGGGCGTTGTCGGAGTTAGTGACGCGCTGGACCTCCTGCGGCGGGACGTTGACGATGAGGTCCGTCTCGCCCTGCAAGAGTTGGTTGACGCGCGTGCTGGCCTCGGACGCGGCGCGGAAGGTGAGCGTGTCGACCGCCGCGGGCTCCCGCCAGTAGTCCTCGTACGCCGTGAGGACGACCTCCTCGTCTTCGGTGTACGAGTCGAGTTGGAACGGCCCCGTACCGTTCATGTGCTGACTGATGTACGCCTTGTCGTTCTCCTCGACCCACGACCGCTGCATCACGTCGAGGTAGGTCGCGAACTCGGAGAACACGATGGGGTTGAGAGACGCGTTGGTGACCCTGACGGCGTTCTCGCCCTCGATGACCTCCGCGCTGGAGACGCCGGCGAGTTGGTCGCTCTGCGGGCTGGCGAAGCCGACCTCCTCGTCGACGACGCGGTTGATGCTGTACGCGACGTCCTCGGGGGTGAGTTCGTCGCCGTTGTGGAACGTGACGCCCTCGCGGAGGTCGAAGCGGACCGCGTTCTCCCCGTCGATGCGCTCGTAGTTCGTCGCGAGCGCGGTCTGAATCGACCCCGCCGCGTCGCGGGTCAACACGCCCTCGTACGCGTGGAGGACGACGATATCCGTCGACGTCTCGCGGTGGTCTTGGGGGTCGAGACCGGAGGGCATCTGGCCCTGCGTGATAGTCACGTCGAACGAACCGCTGTCCTCGGTCGTCGCCTCGGCGGTCTCCGTCTCGTCTCCGCCGGTCGTCGTCTCGGTGGTCTCCGACTCTTCTCCGCCGTTACCGGTACAGCCCGCGAGCGCCGCTGCCGCCGCCGCGCTGCCTGCCAACTTAATGTATGAACGCCGACTAGTATGCGAAGTGTTGTCAGCCATCGAAGGCACATTGAGTTGCCCGTTCTTATATCCATTGCCTGTCCCCCGACTTCGTATAGCGTTCTGGGAATATATTACAGATAGTTATCCCGCTGAGGCATCGACTTCTGACACGGGTGCATCGCCCCCAGATACGGGGTACGTTTATTACGACCCATCTCCGAAACGTTCGTATGGCCGTGACCGGCCGTCCCACACTTCGGGACTTGTTCGACGAGTCGCCGACGCCTCACATCGCACCCCCGCCGCGCACGCATCAACGGCACTTCTACGTCGCGACGGACGGGTCGTATCGCCCGAACGGCGGTGGACTCGGTGCGGTGATAGAGACCCGCGACGGCGAGCGAGTCGCCCGTATCGCACTCCCCGACGTGCCGCCGGACAACAACGTCTCGGAGTATCGCGCACTTCACCTCGGACTGGACGTGCTCGCCCATCGCGCGCCGCCCGGCGCTCGGGTCGGCGTCCTCGTCGACCACGACGACCTCGCCGCGAACGTCAACAATGCCGTCCTCGCCGGCGACCACCCCGACTGGAAATCACCGAAGCGAATCGTCGTCCCCGCCGGCAGCGAACACCACTGGCGGGGGATTCAGGCCCGTATCGCCGGCTTCGGAGAGCTTCGCGCCGCGCGAATCGACAGCCGAGAGAACCCCGCACACCCGCTGGCGAACGCGCCGAACGAGTACGAACACGTCAACCGGCGGGCAGACCGCTGCGTGCTTCCCGACCCCCCGGAGTTCGAAGCCGACTCCGGCACCGACGTGAGCTACCTCCCGCCCTCGCGGTTCGAAGGGCGCGCGAGCGACTGAACGCAGGCCGTCGCCGACGCCCCCCCCGTTCGCCCCGTCCATCGAGTGGGCCGCCGAGCGCGAGCAGTCCCACCGGGGCGTCGCCGTTCCGGGCCGCCATCGTCGGGCGACCGTCCCGTCGCCGGCCGGTCACTCCTCCATCAAAAAGTTGACAACACGGAGCGACGACGCCGGACGTATGGACCCCGCGGAGACCGTCGGCGCGTTCGACCCTCGGAGACGCGGGCTCTCGCCGCTCGGTGCGACCGCGCGCCGCCACGCGCGCCGACTGGTCATCACCGCACTCTTGACGGCCGTCGTCGTCGTCGCCGCCGTCCGTGACCCGGGGCTCCTCTCACCGACCGCCGGTGTTTCGACAACTGTCGTCGGCGTCGACGGCCCGAACTTTCTCGTCCGGCTCGAACTGGGCGCGCTCGCCGGCGCTCTGGCCGCCGGCGTCTCGCTCGTCGCCCTCGTCGACCGTGACCCGGCGGTCGACCTCCGCGCCGCCTCGGGGTGGCTCGCACTCGCCGCCGCGGGCTTCCTCGTCGGAACCGTCGCCGCGCGGCAGTTCGCGCCGGGCCTCGTCGACGTGCTGGTCGGCTGGGGCCGCGTCGCGGCCGACTCCCGCCAGTCGGCGCTCGAACTCGAACTGTTCTTCCCGGTCGCGGTCGGCGGCGGCGCGGCCATCGCCCCGCTTCTGCTCGGGTTACGCCGCGCCGGCGCGCTCTCGCGGCGACTCGCCGGGCGGACGAGAGGGCTGTCGCTCCTCTGTCTCGTCGCCTTCGCCGCGTGCTTCTCGCCGCCGGATTCGACGACGTTCGCGCTCTACGCGACCCCGCCGGCGGTCGGGCTGGGCGTCGCCGTCGCGTGGGCCGAGTTCGGGTAGGGATTCGAAGAAAAACCGACGGCGAACTTCGCGTTACTCTTCCTGCGCGTCCACGACCGCCGTCGCCGCCAGATCGAACGACCACCTTTTTCCGATTCGGGTTCGCTCCGCTCACCCTCTCCGCAAAAAGCTGGACCAAAAACCCCTCGCTCCGTTCGGGTCCGTTACTCTTCCTGCGCGTCCACGACCGCCGTCGCCGCCAGATTGACGATGTCTTTGACCTCGTCGCCGCGCTGGAGGACGTGGACGGGTTTGTCCATGCCGACGAGCATCGGGCCGATGGCCTCCGCGCCGCCGAGCCGCTGGAGGAGCTTGTAGCCGATGTTCCCCGCTTCGAGGTTCGGGAACACGAGGACGTTCGCGGGGCCGTCNGCCTCCGCGCCGCCGAGCCGCTGGAGGAGCTTGTAGCCGATGTTCCCCGCTTCGAGGTTCGGGAACACGAGGACGTTCGCGGGGCCGTCGAGCTCAGCGAAGTCGTAGGTTCCTTCGAGGATGTCCTCGACGAGGGCGGTGTCGGCCTGCATCTCGCCGTCGACCGGGAAGTCGACCTCGGGGTCGTCCTGCAGGAGCGCCGCGGCGTCGCGGGGTTTGCGGGTCCCCTCGTTCGTGACGCTCCCGAAGTTGGAGTACGAGAGCAGCGCCGCGCGCGGTTCTACGTTGAACTGACGGGCGAGGTCCGCGGTGTGCTTCGTAATCTCCGCGAGAACCTCCTCGTCGGGGTCGAGGTTGACCGTCGTGTCGGCGCAGAAGACGACTCGGTTCTTGAACGTCATCATGTAGACGCCGGCGGCGTAGTCGGCGTCGTCGGCCGTGCCGATAATCTGGAGCGGCGGGCGCAGCGCCGACGGGTAGTGGTGCGTGAGGCCGGTCAGCATCGCGTCCGCGTCACCGACTTCGACCATCACGCTGGCGAAGTAGTTCGAGTCGCGGCGGACGAGCTCCTCGGCTTCGGAGTTCGTGACGCCCTTCCGCTGTCGAAGCTCGTAGAGACGGTCGACGTAGTGGTCCCACTCGCCGTCGCGGGGGTTGGCGATAGTCGGGTCGAAGTCGAGACCCAGCTCTTCGGCCTTGCGCAGAATCGTCGTCGTCTCTCCGACGAGGATGGGTTCGGCGATGCCCTCCTCCTGCATCTGGTAGGCGGCGCGAATCATCTTCTCGTCTTCGCCCTCCGCGAGGGCGACCCGCTTGGGGTTCGACTTCGCCTTGTTGAGGACGACGCGCATCATCTCGCGGGACTTCCCGAGACGGGCTTCGAGGCGCTCGCGGTACGCGTTCATGTCGAGGCGCTCGCGGGCCGCGCCGGAGGTCATCGCCGCCTGCGCGACCGCGGGGGCGACTTCGAACAGCACGCGGGGGTCCAACGGTTTGGGAATGACGTAGTCGGCACCGAACTGGAGCGGGTGGTCGCCGTAGGCCTTGACGACCGCGTCGGGTACGTCCTGTCGCGCGAGTTCAGCGAGCGCCTCGGCGGCCGCGCGCTTCATCGCCTCGTTGATTTCGGTCGCGCGCACGTCGAGCGCGCCGCGGAAGATGAAGGGGAACCCGAGCACGTTGTTCACCTGATTCGGGTAGTCAGAGCGGCCCGTGGCCATGATGACGGTGTCCTCGCGGGCCTCCTTCGCGTCCTCGTAGGTGATTTCGGGGTCCGGGTTCGCCATGGCGAAGATGACCGGGTTGTCGGCCATCGACCGCACCATCTCCTGGCTGACGATGCCGCCGACCGAGAGCCCCGCGAGCACGTCCGCACCCTCCATCGCGTCCGACAGCGAGCCCTCGTCGACCGGCTTGGCGAACTCGGCTTTGTACTTGTTCACGTCGCCGTCCTCGACGCGCGACTCGGTGATGATGCCCGAGGAGTCGCACATCGTGATGTTCTCCTTTTTCGCGCCGAGGGAAACGTAGAACCGCGCCGTCGCGAGCGCGGACGCGCCCGCCCCCGAAAAGACGATGTCGAGTTCGTCGAGGTCCTTGTCCACGATGTCGGCGGCGTTCAGAAGCGCCGCCCCGGAGATGATGGCCGTGCCGTGCTGGTCGTCGTGGAACACGGGGATATCCATCTGCTCGCGGAGCTGTCGTTCGATTTCGAAGCACTCCGGGGCCTTGATGTCCTCCAAGTTGATGCCGCCGAACGTCGGCTCCATCGCCTTCGTCGCCGCCACGAAGTCGTCCACGTCGGCGATGTCGAGTTCGACGTCGAACACGTCGATGTCGGCAAAGCGCTTGAACAGCACGCCCTTGCCTTCCATCACCGGCTTCGACGCCTGCGCCCCGATGTCCCCCAGCCCGAGGACGGCGGAGCCGTTGGAAACGACGCCGACGAGGTTGCCCTTCGCGGTGTACTCGTAGGCGGCGTCTTCGTCCTCCGCGATGTCGAGACACGGCGCGGCCACGCCCGGCGAGTACGCCAGACTCAGGTCGCGCTGGGNTCCTCCGCGATGTCGAGACACGGCGCGGCCACGCCCGGCGAGTACGCCAGACTCAGGTCGCGCTGGGTGTTCGTCGGCTTCGTCGTCGCAATCTCGATTTTTCCGGGCGGGTCCTGTCTGTGATATTCCCGTGAGTCGTCGTCCAGTCCCATGACCCACACGTCCTCACGCAGGGGGCAAAAAGCTATTCAACAACGTCGAATTTTGACTTCGACAATAGTCGAACTCTCGACTGACGGCGGCGGGGTCGCGGCGACGAATCGACGCCGCGTCGCTCGAAAAATTACTCCGGTTCGATGTGAAGAATTTCCGGGCGTTCGAGTTCGACGGTCTCGTCGGCGTCGGTCACGGTCCGGGTCGGCCAGCGGCCGGTCGCGGTCAGCGGTTCGACGCCGTCTTCGGTGACGAGCGCGGTGCCCTCGCTTTTCGCGCCCTGAATGGTCGGGTTGTAGGCGTAGCCCATCGGCGCGCGGACTTCGTCGTCGGCGTCGGGCGTGGCGAACCACTCGCGGCCCGCGAACCCGGCCGCGCCGCCCTGATGGTGGTTCAGCCACTCCTCGGACTCCCCGACCGCGTCGTAGGCGTCGCGGATGGCGTCGAACACGTCGCCCGCGGTGCCGCCCTCGACGGCCGCTTTTCGGGTCGCCGCCAGCGCCTCCGTCTCGACCTGCATCGCCCCCTCGTGGCGGTTTTCGAGCCACTCGGGCGCGTCGAACGCGACGGTCCGCGTGCAACTCGCGTAGAGGCCGCCGCGCTGAGCCGTCACCGAGATGAGCGCGTAGTCACCGAGTTCCTCCTGTTTGGGCGTGTAGTGGCGGTAGTTCTGGGCGCGTCGTCCGCCCCCGACGAGCACGACCGGCGCTTCGATGCCCATCGCGCTGAGCGTGACTTTCAGACCGGAGGCGACCTCGTGTTCGGTGTCGCCCGGCGCGAGTTCGCGACAGACCCGCTCGACCGCGCTCGCCGCGTCGCGGCCGAGTTCGCGGTAGGCCTCGATGTCGGCGTCGGAAAGCGGCTGGCGGACCGCCGAGGCATCCACGTCAGCGAAGCCGGGCACGTCGAAGTCGGCGGCGGCGGGGGTCGGTGAGACCGACTCGACGCCGGACGCCAGCGACCCCTCGTACCACTGGAAGCGGTGGACGCGAACGTCCTCGTGGGGCAGTTCCTCGTGGAGCAGGCGGGTCGCTTCGATGTTGTCAGTCACGACGTGGAACTCGTCGCCGTCGTAGCCCGCGGCGGCGACGCCCAACGGCGAGTCGCGGTCGACGACGTTGTCGCCGCCGAGGAGCCACGCGAAGGAGTTCGGTCGGGCGAACCAGACCGCTTCGAGGTCCCGGTCTGCGAGATACGCGTCGAGTCGGTCCGCTCGGGAGTCGAGTCGCTCGTCCATGTTCGCGCGTCCAACCGAATCGACTTGAATGGGACGGCTCGGACGACCCGAGCGGACCGGTCCAACGCGACCGAGGCGAACTGGTCCGATACGAGCCGAGCGGCCGGGCCTGTCGTGCGAGGAGGTAGCACGGAGACTTCTTCGAGGACCATACCGACGAGATATAAGTTCGCGCGGTCCTGACCCACGCGTATGACACCTCGGCTTCGCCGCCTCCTCGCGGGGGCCGCCGCGATGACCGGCGTCCTGATGGTCCTCGGCGTGTACACCGCCGCCGCGGGCGCGGGTCTCACCTGCGCCGGGCGCTGGCCGTTCTGCGACGGCTTCCTCGGCCTGTTCCCGGCCAACTGGGGCAGCTTCCTCGAATGGTTCCACCGCCTCGTCGCCATGCTCACCGGCTTCCTCATCCTCGGGACGACCGTACAGGCGTGGCGCGAGGGCGTCGCGAAAGGCGTCCGCTACGCGCTCGTCGTCGCCACGGTCATCCTCCCGTTCCAAATCGTCCTCGGGGCGCTCACCGTCACCGAGTACGAGTGGGTCATCCTCACCGCCCACTACGTGGTCGCGACCTCTATCTTCACCGCCGTCGTCGCCGCCGCCGCGTGGGGACTCGTCGACCGCGGCGTCCCCCGCATCGCCGACGCGGTCAGGCTCGCGCTCGTCGGCGCGCCCGTCATGCTCGTCCTCGCGCCCCACGCGTTCGTCTCCTTCGGCCCGACGACGCAGGCCGTCTACTACGTCGTCGGCCTCGCCACCTACGCCGCGCTCGTCGCTGTCACGCTCTGGGCGAACGCCGCCCACGGCCCGCGGGCGGACGCCTACGGCCGGCTCAGGTTCGTCACCGCGCCCGCGAGCGTCGTGGTCGTCGCGCTCCTCATCGCCGGCCGGCAGGTGTACGGGCCGGTGCTCGAACTCGCCCACCTCGGCGGAACCGTCCTCGCGCTCGTCCTCGTCGTCGGCGCGGCGGTCCTCGTCCGCGGCGGCCTCCCCGTGCCGCAGGCTGGCGAGCTGAACGACGCCGACTGACGACGGGTATCGGCGCGCCTCACTGCTCCTCGCGGCTCCTCGCGGTCACTCTTTGGGCAGCTCGGTTGGTTCCGTCGGCAACGATTCCGCCGTCGACCCCAGCAGAGACAACATCACACGTAATAGTTGTAGATTAATCCGAGAAGACGACAGTGTAGTGAAGATTTTTCAGTTAGATATATATCTCACCTATCCACACAATTTCCGGATATTTTTCGTCAATATCGACACGAATTGAGGAGCGGACCGAAGAAGTGTTATATGGTGCTGTGCTACCTGAGGGCTGTTATGGAACGTCGCACCTTTCTGAAGGGCTCCGCCGGAGCCGCGGCCGCGTTCACGCTGGCCGGCTGTCTCGGCGGCGGTGGCGGCAGCGGTAGCGAGACGATTACCATCGGCTCGGACATCCCGTACCGGCCGTTCGAGTACGAGACGACTGAGGGCGAACTCGTCGGCTTCGACGTCGACATCGCCGAGGCGGTCTTCGGGGAACTCGGCTACGAACACGAGTTCCAGAAGACGAGCTTCGACAGCATCATCCCCTCGCTCAACAACGGGAACTTCCGCGTCATCATGTCCGCGATGACCATCACCGAGGACCGCGCGGAGCAGATCGATTTCTCGGACCCGTACTTCACCGCGTACCAGACGGTCATCGTGCTCAACAGTAGCGACATCTCCTCGAAGGAGGACCTTCAGGGCGTCACCGTGGGTGTCCAGAAGGGGACGACCGGCGAGAGCGCCGCGACCAGCCTCAAAGAGGAGTTCGGCGGCGACCTGACGATTCAGAGCTACGACCAAGTGACCGGCGCGTTCGACGCGCTCCGGAACAACCAGGTCAGCGCGGTCGTCAACGACAACACCGTCAACGCCGCCTTCGTCGACCAGAGCGACAACGTCCGGTTCCTCGAAGGTCCCGGGGCCGCCGAAGAACAGGGCAAGGAGAACGCCCCGCCGTACCTCACCCTCACCGTCGAGGAGTACGGTATCGGCTTCCGGCAGGACGACGACGAACTCCGCGAAGAGGTCAACGGCGCACTCCAGACCATCCGCGACAACGGGACGTACGACGAGATTTACTCGGAGTACTTCTCCGGGTAACTCGACCAGGACGCGTTTTTTATCCCACTACTGTGAGAACTACTACCAATGGCTGATTCCTACTCTGAGGGACGCACCGGAGACGGTGAGTACCAAGAGCAGTTTTTGAACGACAAAACGCTCAGGCGACTGGGTGCGGCCATCGCGGGGCTATTCACGCTCGGGGTCGGCGGCTTCATCGCGGCGATTATCTTCACGCAGGTCGATTTCGAACTCCTCGTCGAGATTATCCACCCCCAGTTCGTCAACGCGTTCTTCCGGGTGCTCGGCATCGTCCTCGTGGGGAGTCTGTTGTCCGTCACCGCGGGCGTCTTCGTCGGCCTCGGTCGGGTGTCGAACACGAAGTTCACGAACGCGGTCGCGACCGCCTACGTCGAGTTCTTCCGGGGCACGCCGCTTCTGTTCCAGTTGCTCGTTATCTACGTCGGGATTCCGGCGTTCTGGCCGCCGGGGCAGTTCCCCATCTCCAACTGGGCGATTCCGACCGCGATTATCGGGCTGACGCTCAACCACGCCGCCTACGTCGGCGAGGCCGTCCGCGGCGGCATCGACGCCGTCCCGGAAGGCCAGATGGAAGCCGCCCGCTCGCTCGGGATGTCCTACGTGCAGGGTATGCGCGAGGTCGTCCTCCCGCAGGCGTGGCGCAACGCGCTCGCCGCCATCGGCAACGACCAGGTCATCCTCGTGAAGGACACCTCGCTCCTCACGGTCATCGCCATCCCGGAACTCATCAGCGCGTTCCGCAACGTCAACTCGACCACGTTCGACCCGTGGACGCCGATTATTCTCGTCGCCATCGCTTATCTCATGATTACGATTCCGCTCGGCAAAATCGTCAGTTACCTCGAAGCCCGCTCCGACTGGGGAGGTGACCGCCGATGAGTCTCCTCGAATTCGACGGGGTTGACAAGTACTTCGGCGAGACGCACGTCCTGAAGGACGTCGACCTGAACGTCGAAGAGGGCGAAGTCTGCGTCGTCATCGGTCCCTCGGGGTCCGGGAAGTCGACGCTCCTCCGCTGTGCGAACCGCCTCGAAGAGATTCAGGGCGGCGAGATTCGACTCGAAGGCCAGTCTATCTCCGCGGCCGACGCGGACATCAACCGCCTGCGCCAGCGCATCGGCATGGTGTTCCAGAGTTTCAACCTCTTTCCCCACAAGACGGCGCAGGAGAACGTGACGCTTGCGCCGACGAAGGTGAAAGGGCTCAAAAAAGGAGACGCCACGCGCCGCGCCGACGACCTACTCGACCGCGTCGGTCTCGGCGCGCAGTCGAACTCCTACCCGAACCAACTGTCCGGCGGCCAGCAACAGCGCGTCGCCATCGCTCGCGCGCTCGCCATGGACCCGCACGTGATGCTGTTCGACGAGGTCACGAGCGCGCTCGACCCCGAACTCGTCGGGGAGGTGCTCGACGTGATGCACGACCTCGCCGACGAGGGCATGACGATGCTCGTCGTCACCCACGAGATGGGGTTCGCCCGCGAGGTCGGGGACCGCATCGTCCTCATGGCCGACGGCGAGGTCGTCGAGGACTCGCCGCCCGAGGTGTTCTTCGAGAACCCGAAGACCGACCGCGGCAAGCAGTTCCTCTCGAAGCTGCTCTGAGCCGGGGTAGCCGGGCACACACCCGGAATCATCCAACAAGCTTATCCCCCGAAACGCCGCTCCCTGCGGCATGAACTGCGCTCCCCGCGAATTCAGTCACGAACCGCCCGACAGCGAACGCACCAAAGCCGTCCTCTTCTGTCAGACCTGCGGCCGCGCCGCCGGCATCGACGCGTGGCCCGAACGGACGCGCGGCGGCCGCGCGGTCCGACTCGACTGCCCGGACTGCGGCGCGGTCGTCTGGCGCGGGCTGGACGATGAGGCCTCTGAAGAGCGTCGAGCACCGACGCCGACGCCCTGACCCGGTACCGAGCCGAGTCAACGAGCGCGAACCCCCCAACCCCGATTTTACGGGACCATCACTTCGACGCCGACGGTGTCGTAGTCGGTCATCGCGGCCAGTCGCTCGGGCACCTCGTCGAGCGAGACGGTCTTCGTCACCAGCGAGCCGGGGTCGACCGCGTCCGACGCGAGCAGCGAGAGCAGGTCGTCGGCGTTCGTCGGCGGCATCCCGCGCGCGCCGAGGAACGACACCTCGTGTCTCGTCATCCAGTCGGTCGGCAGCGACACGGTCCCCTTTTCCGCCTCGGTCGTCAGGCCGACCTGTACGTGCGAGCCCCGCGGCCGGACCGACCGGACCGAGTTCCGGCAGGTCTCCGCGACGCCGAGCGCGTCGAGCGAGACGTGCGCCCCGCCGTCGGTCAGCCCGCGAATGGCTTCGACCGGGTCCTCCGCGGAGCCGTCGACGACCGCGTCAGCGCCGAGGTCGGCCGCGGCGTCGAGCGCGGACTCGCGCACGTCGACCGCGACGACGCGCGCGCCGAGGACGTTCGCCACCTGAATCGCCGAGAGGCCGACGCCGCCGCAGCCGTGGACGGCGACCCACTGGCCGGCGCGGAGGCCGGCGCGGGCGTCGAGGGCGTTGTAGGCCGTCATGAACCGACAGCCGAGCGCGGCCACGTCGGTCGGAGAGACGCTCTCGGGGAGTCGAATCGCGTTGTAATCGGCAGACGGGAGATGTACCAACTCCGCGAACGCGCCCTGCGCGGCCGGTTCGAAGCCGAGGGCGTGGGGGTGGTCGCCCGTACAGACGTTGCCGTGGCCGGTCCGGCAGTAGCCGCACGAACCGCAGGCGAGGTTGAACGGCAAGGCGACGCGGTCGCCCTCCCGAATCGTCTCGACGCGGTCGCCGGCCTCGACGACGCGGCCGGCGGGCTCGTGGCCGAGAATCTGCCCGGACGGGACCGCGTCGTCGGCCCACTCGCCGTGGCCCATCCACGAGTGCCAGTCGCTCCGGCAGATACCGCAGGCCTCGACCTCGACGACGACGCCGTCGGCGTCACACGTCGGGTCGGGTACTTCCGTCACGTCGAGCGGTTCACCGTGTTCGCGGAGGACTGCGGCTCTCATACGCGCGGTTCGTCGGGCGGCCTCAAAAACCCCCGCGTGGCGTCAATCGCGGCTGTCGTGCAGCGGACAAAAGGCGGCGCAGTCCCGCTCAGAAGAAGTCGTCGAGACCGGACTGCCCGTCGTCGGTCGAGGCGTCGTCCTCGTCGCTGTCGGCCGACTCGTCGGCGTCGGTGTCCCGGTCGAGCACGTCGTCGGAGCCGCCACCGTCGCCGTCGGCGGCCGCGGCGTCGCCCTCGGCGGAGACGCCCTCCATCCCGGCGAACGCGCCGCCGGCGTGTTCCTCGACCAGTTCCTCGCGGAGTTCCCCGGCGTCCTCGACGATGGACTGGACCTTGTTGGTCGTCTCGCCGCTCCCGGTGACGAAGGAGACGTGCGACTCGTCGAACTCGTAGTAGGCGGCCATGGCGACGGTCAGTTCGCGGGGCTTGCAGTGGTGGGTGATGGCTGAGAGGTACGGCAGGACCTCGCGACGGGCGGTCGCCATGCTGAAGCCGCCGTGCTGCGCGATTTTTCGGACGACCGTGTCGCGGGTCTTGTCGCGGGTCGAGCGGTAGGGCGCGCCGCCGTAGCGGGTCCACCCGCCGCGGGTCCGGTCGCGGGAGGCCGCGACGCCGGCGGCGAGGTTGTCGGTCGCGTAGCGCCAGTAGGAGTAGTTCTGCGTGGCGCGCACGCGGCCGAGCCAGCGGTCGGCGTTGGCGAGGAAGTCGTAGGCGCGGGCGAGTTCGTCGGGTTCGTAGACGAGCGACACCTTGTCCTCGACCCACTTCGTGAGGTCGTCGGGCGTCTCGTCCACGTCGTAGGCGGTGTACAGCGCGTCCTGTGCGGACTCCTCTTTGAGGACGGCGTCGAGGAACTCGAACAAGCCCACGGAGCGGTCGCGGTCGCCCATGACCACGTCCTCCTCGGTGATTTCCTCGCGCCCCTCGGCGATGGCCTGGAGGTCGTTGACGGCCGACCGAAGGTCGCCGCTGTTCATCTCGGCGATGCGGTCGAGCGCGTCGGACTCGAACGCCAGCCCCTCCTTGCGGCAGATGTCGCGGAGGACGGGGACGATAGAGCGGGCGGACACGTCGCGGAACTCGATTTCCTGACAGGCGTTCCGGAGCCCGCGGCTCATGTCGTAGAACTCGTTGGCGATGAGGACGATGGGCTGGCTCGACGACTTGACGAGGCGGGTGACGGCGCTGGCCCCGCCGCGGTCGTAGTTGCCGTGGATGTTGTCGGCCTCGTCGAGGATGACCAACTGCCGGGTGGACGTGCCCGTCGAGGAGCCGGCGAGCGTCGCGTTCTTCGCGGCGCGGCCGGCGAAGCGTTCGATGACGTCGCCGGTCCGCTGGTCCGACGCGTTCAACTCGACCGTCTCCCAGCCCATGTCGGCGGCGAGCGCGTGGGCCGCGGAGGTCTTTCCGATGCCCGGGCTCCCGTGGACGACGACGGCCTCCCGGTGGTCGTCCCACGCCTCGGCCCACTCCGCGAGGGCGTCGCGGGCCTTGTTGTTGCCGCGGACCTCGGAGAGCGTCGATGGGCGGTACTTCTCCGTCCAGTCTACCATTACCGGAAGGAGGACCGAGGCGCGTTTAGTGGTTGCGGAGCGCCGCGCGCCGGCAGTTCACGACTCACCACGCCGCCCGCCGCGCCCGGTTTCGGGCGTCGACGAGCGACCAGCCGAGCGCCGCCAGCGTGGCGAGGCAGACGACGAACAGCGCCACGACGACGCCGACCCGCCCGACGCCGGCGTAGTAGCCGGCGCTGTCGATGACGCCGGCGAAAAGCAGGCCGAAGGCGACGAGGCTGAGCGGCCGCGCCCACAACTGTCTCCGAACGAGACCCATGCCCGTCGCCAGAAGCGACACCCCGGTCAGCCCCCCCAACACGAGCGACGCGAACAGCGAAAACGGGTCGGTCCGCGGTTCCATCACCGGACCGCCGTCGACGGTCAACACCCAGATGGCCAGCGTCACGGCTCCCATGACGAGCGCGTAGCCGCCCACCGTTCGCTCCCAGTCCATCTCGTTGCACTCCGTTCCGTCCTCGCTAGACGCGCTCCCGCCACAAATACGCATCTCCGAGTTCTCGCGCGGGAGAACGTGTGTGCGCCCGGAACGTGTTCGAATCCGACGGGTTCGAGAGCGGCGACCGCCCCGGACGCGTTCCACGCAACCATGTATCAATATTCAGAAAGCTTATGAGCGCCCTCCGAGTGGGCTCCGTTCCATGTTCCCCGACGAAATCGTCACCCCGCGGCTCAGGCTCCGCGCCCTGTCGCGGGCGGTCGTCGACCCGTTGGACGCCTACGACCACTTCGCCGCCTCGCGGTCTGACACCATCGAGGAGGAGACCGAGTTCGTCACGTGGAGCCCCCACGAGACGCCCAAGGAGACGCAGGAGTTCCTCGAACAGGCCGAGGAGGGCCACGAATCCGCGGAAAACGCTATCTACGCCGTCTTCCCGCGCGAGGGCGAGGACGGCGCGGGCGAGTTCGCCGGCACCGCCGGCTTCAACCCCGAGTGGGACAAGCGCCGGGCCGTCTTCGGGATGTGGCTCCGCAAGGAGTTCTGGGGCCGCGGCTACTCCGGCGAGCGCGCGGCCGCGTTCTTCGCCGCGGTCTTCGACGTGTTCGACCTCGACGTGGCGCTCGCGTACGCCATGCCCGAAAACGAGGCGTCCTGCCGCGCCATCCAGAAGTACACCGACCGCTTCGGCGGGCAGGAAGACGGCCTGTTCCCCAACGAGACCGTCGGCGGCGACGGAACCCCGCGCGACGTTCGCGGCTGGTCCGTGACCCGCGAGCAGTGGGAAGACGCGACGGGTGGCGACTACGACGCCGAGTTCCGCTGGGAAGACGGCGAGTGAGCGACCTCTTTCCCGAAGTCGTCGAGACGCCGCGGCTCAGGCTGGTTTCCCGCCGCCCGAAGCACGTCGGCGTTCACGAGGCCTACGACCTCTGTTCGGCCCCCGAGATGGACGACGTGACCCGGTACATGCCGTGGTCGCGCCACGAGACGCCGAACGTGACGAAGGACTTTCTCGACCGCGGGGGGTCGAGTTGGACCGACGCGGAGAGCGCCGACTACGCGATTATCCCGCGCGAGGGCGAAACTGGCGCGGGCGAGATTGCGGGGTTCGGCGGCCTCCACACCGAGTGGGACCGCCGCGTCGGAGAGCTCGGCCTGTGGCTCCGCCCGCGCTACTGGGGCCGCGGCTACTCCGGCGAGCGCGCCGCGGCGCTGGCGGCGCTCGCGTTCGACGTACTCGATCTCGATGTCGTCGCCGTCTCGCACGTCGCGGCGAACGAGAAGTCCCAGCGCGCTATCGAGAAGTACATGGCGGCGCTCGGCGGCGGCCGCGACGGCCGCGAGCGAAACAGCATCGTCATCGACGGCGAGCCGGCCGACGAACTCCGCTACAGCGTCTCCCGCAGGGATTGGCTGGCGACGACCGGCGGCGACTACGACGCCGAGTTCCGCTGGGAACTCGACCCCGACGACGTTCGCTGAGTCGCGCTCTTCCGCACCGCTGCTCGTCGGGACGACTCGCGGCCTCCCTCGCCACATCGTACCGCGAGACACCCACGCACGGCGGCCACGAGACATTTACGGGAGAACGACAATCGGTTCCGACACGATGTCAACGACACCCGAATCGACGCCCGGTTCCACACCATCGACGCTTCGGTCGGTCGGCAGCGGCGGCGTCGCCGGTCTCGGGGCGGCCCTGTTCGGCTACCTCGTGACCTACCTGCTTTCCTCCTCGACCATCGAGAACTCGACGGCCAGTCAGGTGCTCGAAGCCCTCGGCTCCGACATCTCGACGTGGAAGGTCGTCGGTTGGGTGTTCATGAGCGCCCACGGCGTGACGACCCGGTTCCCCGGCCTGTTCGGAACGACCTCCAGCGCGAACCTCATCGAAGGCGTCGAGGCGTTTTCGCCGGTGCTCTACGTCGTGCCCGTGGTCGCGCTGCTCGCTGCGGGCGCGCTCGCGGCCGTCGTCAGCGGCGCGTCCTCGACGCGGGATGGCGCGCTGGCCGGCGCGGGAACCACGGTCGGCTACCTCGTCTTCGCGCTCGCCGGTATCGCGCTTTTCACCGTCTCCGTCGGCGACGCGGCCGTCAGCCCCGACCCGGTCACGTCAGCGCTCCTCGCGGGCGTCGCCTACCCCGCCGTTCTCGGTACCGTCGGCGGCGTCGCAGCCACGGCGCTCCGGTAGTCACGGACCTCCGCTCGCTCGGTTCCCCGGTTGCTCGTTTTCCCGACCTCAGAGATCGCGCGCGACGAGTTCGCCCCAGTGGTCGAAGCCGTAGCGCTCGTAGAACGCCCGCGCCCGACCGTTCGCCTCGTCCACGTCGAGAACGATTCGGTCCAAGGGCAGGTCCTGCGAGCGCGCGTGGTCCAACACAGCGTCCATGAGTTCGTCGGCGGCGCCCGTGCCGCGGTAGTCGGCGTCGAGAAACAGTTCGTTGAGCACGGCCGCGTCCCAGATGAACGTCATCTCCTCGGGGAGCGCGAAGGCGTAGCCGACCAGATCAGCGTCGTCGTCGCCCGACACCGCCTCGGCGACGACGACGCATCCGGGGTCGTCGGTCGCACAGCGCTCGACCCACGAGAGATATCGCTCGCGGTAGTCGTCCGTGAGTTTCGCCTCGTACGTGGAAAGCTTGTCGTCGCCGCCGGTCCCCGCGCCGAGACCGAGTTCGAACCCGCGTTTCAGTTCCCAGAACGCGGCCGCATCGCCCGGTTCGTACGGTCGCACCTCGACGCCGTCCGGTGTCTCGCTCATGCACGCGGATGGGTCGCCGTCGGTTATGAACGCTCGGAGTCGCGGCCGCGTTCCCGGTTCACCTCAATTCGGTCGTCGGCTCACCCCGTCACTCAGCCGGTTCGCCCGCCGGCCCGCGAAGCCGCTCCGATAGGAGCCGTCCGCCGACTACGCCCGCCCCGAGCACGACGAGCATCAGTTCCGTCCCCGACGAAGCGAGCGGGGCGACCCGCTCGACGTTCTCGGGTTCCGCGCCCGGCGACGGGTCGACCACGGTGCTGTAATGGAGCGTCTCCGTCGTCGGCGGCGGCGACGCGGGCCGCGGCTCGACGAACGTCTGGACGAACCCGCGCGTGCTCGACCACTCGGCGCGCCCGCTAATCGAGTAGAACGCGTCGTGAAGCGGGTAGAAGGCGTTGACGCCGTTGGTGAACAGGTCGGGGAAGATGCCGCCGCAGAGGAGCGCGGCGACGCCGACCCACGCGACTGCGACCCCCCGAGCGCCCCAGCGACCGCGAATCGCGGAGCGCTCGGGGTCCCGCATCCGCGTGTCGTAGGCCACGGCGGCGGCGAGCGCGAGCGGAAGCAACAGCGTGTGGAGGAGCGCGCGGTGGCTCCCGGGCAGGAGCGTGCTGGTGAACGAATCGAGGTCGGGAACCGCGGCGGCGACGAGCGCGACGCCGACCGACCGGGCGTCGAACCAGCGACCGAGGAGGGCGGCACCGACGAGTCCGCCGACGGCGACGTGGACGAGGGTCGATGGCATACCGCGTAGTGGTCGGCCGACGACCTTCAGAGTTCCCACGGGGTTCGTCACGCGACGACTACCACTTTCGACATCCTTTTGCGGGATACTCACGCAGGTTGTCCCATGACTCACTCGTCGGTCGGGCCGAGGTGTTCGCGATGACCGCGGCACCGCGCGACGACCTCGCCCGCCGCATCGCGGGCGAGATTACCCTCTCGGACGACCCCGGCGCGACGCTCCGGAAGTGGCGGACCGACTTCGACATCTCCCAGACGGCGCTCGCCGAGCAGTTGGACGTGTCGTCGTCGGTCGTCTCCGACTACGAGAGCGGCCGCCGCGAGAGCCCCGGCATCGGCGTCATCCGCCGGATGGTCGAAGCGCTCCTCGATATCGACGAGGCCCGCGGCGGCAGTCGCATCCGGCAGTACGCCCGCGTCCTCTCGGCCGGCTTCGAGAGCGACATCGTCCAGGACCTCCGGGAGTACCCCACGTCGATTCCGCTCGATAGCTTCTACGACGCCATCGGCGCGACCCCCATCGTCGACGGCGACCAAGACCGCATCAGCGGCCACACCGTCATCAACAGCATTCAGGCAATCACGCGGCTCTCCTCCGAGGAGTTCTACCGGCTCTACGGGCAGTCGACGAGTCGGGCGCTCGTGTTCACCGGCGTCACCCGCGGCGAGTCGCCGCTTGTCGCCATGCGCGTCGTCACGCCGACGCCGAACGCCGTCGTCCTCCACGGCCTCTCGGAGGACGACCTCTGGGAGCACGCGCCCGCGCTCGCCACCATCGACGGCTTCGCCCTCGCCGTGACCGACCGCGATTTAGACGAGATGCTCGAAGACCTGCGGAAGCTTCCCTGAGAACGCCGTAGTACCCGCTTCGGTCCGTCTGACTCGATTCGTTCGATTCGTTTCGCTCCCTTCGATTCGCATTTCCAGAGTGTCCGCCTGAGGGCGAAAAAAGCCGAAGGGCGGCCGCGACCATGTCCGACCATGGACATTCGCGCCCTCCAATCGCACCTCGAAACGGCGTTCGAGTACCCGGTCACGACCGAGCGTGTGCTGGAACGCGCCGGCGACGTCGAGGTGACCGCGCCGAACGTCGACGACGCGGAGACCGTCGAGACCATCCTCGCCCCGCTCGGAACCGAGACCTACGAGTCGGCCGCCGACCTGTACAACACGATACTCGGCAGCGTGAGCGACGACTACATCGGCAGAAAGTTCTACGACGACCGGGGCTCGGACCCGGCGGACTCGTGGTCGATACTGCCCGACCAGGCCCGCTCGTTCTGACGACCCAGCGCGAACGCGGGCGCTCGCCCGTCGCTCGGCCGTGCGGTCGGTCTGTTATTCGACGTATTCGTAGCGGCGCTCGTTCATCCGCCCCCAGCCCGTGAAGACGAACTCGGCTTCGGGTTGGGTGAACTCCTCGACCTCGATTTCCTTTTCGTGGTTGTGCACGTCGTGGATGAGTTCGTAGTCGTCGAAGGAAATCTCGGTGCGGGCCGCGAGCTGGTCGTCCACGTCCACAGCCTCGATTTCGTCGAGCCACGTCTCTTGGACCCGTTCGGCGTGAATCTCGGCCTGCGCGCCGGAGCCGTAGGAGCCGACGAGCAGCTGCTTGCCGGTCATGTCTTTCCCCTCGTCTGCGGCGGCCTTCAGGGCCGACAGTCGGGCGATGTGGACCGAGCCGGTGTACCAGTTGCCGACGCGGCTGGAGATGTCGAGCGTCGGCTCGATGACGCGACCGTACCAGTCGCGGTACTGCTCGGTCGTCTTCAGTTCGTCCATGTAGCCGCGGATGGCCTCCTCGTAGTCGTCCCACGTCTCGAAGTCCTCCTCGCGGGGCTGGCGGCCGATTTCGCTTTCGAGGTCGTCTTCGATGTCGGTGTCGCGGGTCATGTGGCGGAAGCCCAGAAGCGCCGCCTTCCGGACCATGCCGGGGAACGGCGTGTGGAACGGGATGTACTCGAACAGGTCGGGGTGGGTGCGACCCGCGACGCTCTCGTAATCTTCGAGCGCCTCGCGCATCCGAGCGAGATACACCTGCATGGAGCGCTTGCCGTCCACCGAGGGGAACTGCTGGTTCGGCTTGAGGAAGTCCGTCTCGTCCATGCTGCCGTAGCCCTGCTCGGTCGAGAGTTCGACGAGGTCCGGGTCCTCGTCGATGAGCATCGCGACCGCGCCCGCGCCCTGCGTCGCCTCGCCGGGGTCGCCCCGCTCGTAGAGGGCGGTGTCGGTGGCGATGACGAGCGCCGCGCGCCCGCGGTTGCGACCCGCCTTAATCCAGTTGTAGGCGTCGTCGAGGCTCTGGGTGCCGGCGATGCAGGCGAACTTGCGCTCGCCCTTGTTGGCGTGGCGGAAGTCGCCGTCGTACACCTGCTCGAGACAGCCGGCGATGTACGTCGACACCGGTTTGGAGTTGTCGAACGCGGACTCGGTCGCCACGTCGATGCGACCGATGTCCGCGGGCGTGAGCCCTTTTCGGTCCATCAGCTTCTTGGCGGCGTTCGCCCCCATCGTGACGATGTCCTCGTACACGTCCGGGAACGACGACGTGTGGAGACCCAGCCCCTTCGTGTACTTCTCCGGGTCTTCGCCCTTCACCGGCGCGAAGGTGTTGGGGAGGTCTAACACGAGTTTGCCCGTCCAAATCTCCATGGCGTCGATGCCGACGGAAGTCATGGTCGATGTTACAGAACCGAGGGATAAGGTTTTGTCGATGGGGAGTTACGTCGGTTGTCGAACTACGGGCCGTTCCCGTCCGCGACGTCGTCGACGGTCTGGATATCGACGACGGCACCGGTGTCGTCGTACACCAGTATTCCGACCCGATAGTCGGTCTGTGCGCCGTCCCGCCGCTCGATGATGTCGACGTTGTTACGGCTCCGGTCGGTACGTTGGGTCGTGGTCGTCGCCCCGTTGCCGTTGAGATTGAGCGCCACCAGTTCGACCCGACCGAAGTCGCCGGACGACACGGCGTAGTCGGCGCGGTACCAGACCGCGTTCGTCCCGGTGTTGGTCCGGTCTTCGACGTCGAACGCGTCGATGGATGCGCTACTTCCGAGCGACAGGTCGGCGTTTCCGTTCCGGTTCCGCGCGTCGGCCACGTCGGTCACGGTCTGTGAGCTCTCGACGTACTCCCCGTTCGGCCCGTCGTAAATCACGTCAATCGTGACCTCGAACGTCTGTCTGACTCCGTATCCGGGCTGGAACCGAACGCTGCCGCGCGATGTCGACTGCTGTGCGAAGCCCGAAGCGGAACCCTCCGTCGAATCGGCCCTGACCTCGACGCGCTCGAACGACGCGTTCGTGTCCCCGATGTCGTAGGAGACGACGAAGTCGGGATTGTTCGTTTGGATATCCGTGAGGTCGTCGACACGCATCGAGACAGAGGGGGACGGCGTGCCGTCCGTATCCGTGACGGTCACGGTCGTCGTTCTCCTACTCGTCGCCCCGTCGTCGTCGGTCACCGTTAGTTCGACGGTCACGTCGGTGTCGCCCGAGACGCTGTCGGGCGCGTTGAACGTCGGCTGGGCGGAACTGGGGTTCGAAAGGCTCGCCTGTCCCGTCGGGTCGTCGGTGATGGACCAACTGTAACTGGTAATCGACCCGTCGCTGTCCGAACTCCCGGAGCCGTCGAGCTGTATCGACTCGCCTTCGGGGACGCTGTACGGCCCCGTCGTCCGGGGAGTCGGCGGGGCGTTCACGCCGCCTTCCGGCTGGGCGTTGGCTTCGAACGAGAACGTCTTGGCGTCGACGAGGCCCGACGGGAGGCGGTAGGTCACGCGAACGGAGAGCCACTCGCCGGTCATGTCGACGTTCGTGCCGCCGAATCCACCCGTGTCGTAGAACTCGTAGACGTAGAACCGCGCGGATTCGCCGCTGCCGACGACGGGATTGGACCCGCCAATATCGCCGTCCTCGTCGATATCGATCGCGAGTCCGTCTTCTGGCACGGCCACGAACTCGTTCTGCGTAATCTGGTAGTCGACGAGGGCGTCACCGCTCGGCGACTCGACGTACAGCTCCGTCTCGCCGGGGTCGTCGTCCCCGGCGTCGACCCTGTCGGAGAGCCCATCGATGCTGTCGTCGTGCGGGTTCACCACGACGTTCAACAGCTCGACGGAGTCGGAACCGACGTTCCGCAGCGAGAACTCAACGCCGCCGGGCGTCGAGAAGTCGTCGTCGCCGTCGCGGGCGACCGCGTCGTTCTCGTAGAGGAGTCCGGCGACGCCGCCCTCGGCGGCCTCCCCGCTCGACACGCTGACTTCGACGTCCGCGTCCTGCCGCGTACTCGGGGTGAACGTCTCGTCGTCGAAGCTGCCGAGCACCTCGGCGGTTCCCGCCGACTCACCCGTCACTGTCACGCGGATTCGACCCTCGGAATCGGTCGTCGGTCCCTCCGGGTCGATTGAGACCGAACCACCGCTCGCAGAGAAGTTCACCGAGACTCCGGAGACGGGGTTGTTGTATCGGTCCCGAACTTCGAAGGTGAGCGTCTCGGTGTCCCCCGACCCGACGCTTCGAGGCGAGGCTCCGTCGACGACCGTCAGGTAATACGCGGCCGGTTCGTCGACGCCCGACCCCACTTCGACCGCTCCGACGCGGAGGTCGTACGTCACGCTGTCGCCATCTTCCTCCCCTTGCATCTCGATTTCGACCCTGTCGCCGGAACGGTCCACGCTGTGGACGTAGTCGTCGTTCCCCTCTGCGAGAAGCTCGCGCCACGCGTCCTCGGACAGCTCCGTCGGCACGGAGATGGTCACGTTCCCCGACGCGTCCCCGGTCACCGGAACGGTCCGCGTCGCGGGGCTGACCGCCTGCGCGTCGACGGTCGCGGAGCCGACGCCGTTTTCGGAGTAGTTGCCTTGGAGGAGAACGAGCGAAATCGTCCGGCCGTTGATGAGTGATTGCCTGTCGTTGAGCGTCCCCTCGTACCCGGTGTCGAACCGATTGTACGAGACGGTGTTTTCGTACACGGTCGTCGGGGCCGACTGCAAAACGTTGTAGTCCGGCCGGTATTCGAGCGATTTGGTCTCGTACGAGAGGCCGCCGTTGACGTAGTCGCTCGTCTCGGCTTCCGTCGTCTCGACGTTCGTGACGGTGAGACTGCCGAGTTCACGCGTCTGCAACGTCCCCGAGACGGGGCCGGGGTTGACGAACAGCGTCCGACTCGGATACCGCGTTCCGAGAGAGACCGTCGACGGACGGGGGGTCGTCTCCGACGAGCTTTCGATGATGGCACCGCGAAGCGATTCGAACTGGTCGTGAACCTCCTGGTTGTGTAGGAACTCGACCTGTTCGTTCTGATTCGGGACGACGGTCGCTTGGTACATCGACATCGAGATGATGATGATACCGAACAGCAGCACTGCGCCGATTTGGACAGTGACCGCTCTCTCGTCCCCCCGAAAGTCCATATGACGTGAAGATATCCGAAACGGGAAAAAGACTCCTACAAGAGCGAGAGGCCGGATTCAGTCTTCTTCTTCGACGACTTCGGGCTCCGAGAGGCCGCTCTGGAGGCTGTCGAGACCGTTGACCCACTCGGTGACGAGTCCGAATTCGAGTTCGTCGAGCACCTCGATGTCGAGGTCCTCGCCGTCGATGACGCGGGTGCCGACCTGGACGATGTAGCCGAGCGCGCTGTCGAGGTCGTCGGCGGCCTCGGCGTCCGCGGCGGCGCGGATGTAGGCGTCCGTGTCGTCTTCGAGTTCGGCGGGGCCGGCGACGATGAACTCCTCGGCGGCGAAGAAGGCGCACGAGAGGCTCGTCTGGACGCTCCCGACGAGGATTTCGGCCTCCTCGTTCTCCGTCTCGAACTCGGGTTCGGCCATGACGATGTCGTGGACGGTCGACAGCTCGTCGAGCGCCTCTTCTTCGCCCAGCGTGTCGTCGTCGTAGGCGGTCAGAATCTTGGCGATGGCGATGGCCGCGTCGTTCTGGATGTTCATCAGGAGACGGCCGGTCTCCTCGCTTTCGAGGTCCAGGTCCTCTTCTTCGACGCGCGTCAACCAGTTCTGCCAGCGTTCCGGCGAGTAGTATCGTTCCTCGGCCTCGGTCATACCTACAACCTCCCGTGCCGGACTCAAATGCCTTTCTTATCCTGCCTGTAACCGTGCGAGACGACGACGTGGAAGGAGACGGCGCGATTCGGCTCGTGCGTCGGTCTCGGCGGCCGGTCCGGCTCACCCGTCGACTGTTCCGCCTCACCCAGCTATCGGTCGAGCGTCGCTTCGGTGTCGATGCCGTAGACCAGCGCGGGCGTCTCGACGTGGGCGTTCCTGACGGCGTCGTCGCGGCCCGCGTCGAGGAGCCAGTCGACGCGCCGGGGGACGGTCTTCGGCCCCATCACCGCGCCGGGGCGGTCGGGGTCGTCGATGAAGTCGGTCTCCATGAGGAACGGGTCGCCCCGCTCGGCGGCGTCTTCGAGGCGGTCCTTGTCGCTCATGACGCTCGGCGTGCCGCCGGTCAGGTGGCCCTGCGCGTAGTGTTTGACCACGCGCTCTTCGGGCACGCCGCGCTCGTCGGCCCACTCGGCCACGTCCGAGAGGTCGGTCGTCGACTCCGTGTGGAGTTGGAGCGCGCAGTCGCAGTCGGCGGCGAGGTCGAGACCGTGTCTGAGGACGGCGTTCGAGGCCTCCCAGACGGCGTCGGTGACCTCGTAGTGCGGGCGGCCGGACTTGAGCGCGAGCGCGTCGCCCTCGCGAACGAACTCGGCGGCGGTGTCGAGACCGGCGCACATCAGGTCGCGGGCGGCCTCGGCGTCGTAGCCGCGGTCGTCGACGAGCTTCGAGACGAGACCGGGGTGGACGCCGAGGACCGGCCACGCGCGCCCGGGGAGAAGCTCGGAGGCCTCGCGGACGACCTCGACCGTCGTCTCGAACACCGGGCGGAAGTCCTCGCCGGTCTCGACCTCGTGGCCGAGGAGCCACGAGGGCTTGTTGACGACGAGGAGGTGCGTGCCGCCGCTCCGGGCGAAATCCTTCACCGCCTCCAGCCCGCGCCCGCGGTCCGGGTCGAGGTGGAGGTGGTCGTCCACGACCGGCGTGTCGAACTCCTGCATGGACGACTGGTCGGTCGGGGGAGGAAAAAGCGAACCGTTCGCGGTCGGTTCGGCGTCGGGTTGGGGCGGAGAGGGCAGGTCGCCGCCGACTCAGTCGCCGCCCGGTTCAGTCGTCTCCCGACTCAGTTGTCGTCGGCGGCGGACTCGTCGAGCGTCATCGCGTGGGTCGCCGCGTTCTGAAGCGCGTCCGAGCGGCCGTAGCTCCCCGGCGCGATGGCGACCGTCCGCAGGCCGTAGGCGTTGGCCGTCTCCAAGGCGGGCTTGAAGTCGGTGTCCCGCGAGGCGACCGCGATAACGTCGGCGCGGTCCTCGACGGCGTAGCGCGTGAGGTCGACCGCGAGCTTCACGTCCACGTCGCCGCTCGTGACGACGACCTCGAACCCGCGCGCTTCCGCGGCCTGAATCAGCCCCGGCGTGGCGTGCTCGTCGAGGTAGAGCCGCGCCGCGCTCAACTGCCCGCCGAGCGAGCGACCCGCCGTCCGGATGTCGTCTAAGTCCACGTCGAACTCGTCGCGGAGGACGTTCGGCCCGTCCACGAAGAGCGCCACTCGGCCCGAGGGAAGCCCGTCGGGGCCGACCAACCGTCGCAGGAGGTCCATACACCACCTCGCCCGGTTTCGGGTTTATAAATTTCGAGGGAGGTGCGACCGAAGTACGAACGAGGATTCGAGAATCTGTCGAAGATTTATTTTGGTTTTCGTAATTCTACTGAACTGTCGTTGAAGAACAGGCTGAAATTGAAATTTCAGTCAAGATAACAAATATTGCCACTGCCTCCCGAGACATGTGTGCCTATGACAGGCACGCTAAACTTCGACAGACGAACCTTCCTGAAACTCGCCGCGGCCGCCGGACTGACCGGCGCGGCCGGCGTGACCTCCGCGACGCCCGGACGGTCCCCCGGTCCGAAGAAAGACGAGATTCTCGTCGGCGTCTCGAAGACCGCCGACAGCCCGCGCAAGGCCGTCGAGAAACACGTCCCCGGCAACGCAAGGGTCGTCCACGAGAACAAGACCCTCAGTTACGTGGCGGTCAAGTTCCCGTCGGTCGCCGCCGACCGCGCCCGCGAGAACTTCATTTCGGCGGTCACGAAGCGCGACGAGGTGAAGTACGCGGAGAAGAACGTCACCCACCAGGCGCTCTACACGACGAACGACCCGCAGTACGGCAGTCAGTACGCGCCACAGCAGGTGAACGCCGACACCGCGTGGGACACCACGCTCGGCAGTTCCGACGTGACCGTCGCCGTGGTCGACCAGGGGGTCAAGTACGACCACCCCGACCTCTCGGCGCAGTTCGGCTCCGACGAGGGCCAAGACTTCGTCGACGCCGACGGCGACCCGTATCCGGACGTGCTCGCCGACGAGTACCACGGCACCCACGTCGCCGGCATCGCGGCCGGCTCCACCGACAACAGCGAGGGTATCGGCGGTATCAGCGACTCCTCGCTCCTCTCGGGGCGCGCGCTCTCCGAGTCCGGCAGCGGTTCGACGAGCGACATCGCCGACGCTATCGAGTGGGCCGCGGACCAGGGCGCGGACGTCATCAATCTCTCGCTCGGCGGGGGCGGCTACACGTCCACGATGAAAAACGCCGTGTCGTACGCGACCCAGCAGGGGAGCCTCGTCGTCGCCGCCGCCGGCAACGACGGGAGCGGGAGCGTGTCGTACCCCGCCGCCTACGGCGAATGCGTCGCCGTCTCCGCGCTCGACCCCGACGAGACGCTGGCGTCGTACTCCAACTACGGCCCCGACATCGACCTCGCTGCGCCGGGGACGAACGTGCTGTCGTGTTGGACGACCGACACCGAGTACAAGGAGCTATCCGGCACGTCGATGGCGACGCCGGTCGTCTCGGGCGTCGCCGGACTCGCGCTCGCCGTCTACGACCTCTCCCCGACCGACCTTCGGAGCCAACTCAAAGATACCGCGGTCGATATCGGCCTCTCCGAGAACGAACAAGGCGCGGGCCGCGTGGACGCCGCGAACGCCGTCACGACCGAGCCGGGAAGCGGCGGTGGCGGTGACGGCGGCGACTCGACCACTTCGACCATCGACGACTCGCTGTCGTCGTCGGCCGACTCCGACTGCTGGAGCTACGCGTGGGAGTACGGGTCGCCGTCGCAGGTCGTCGTCGACCTCAGCGGGCCGTCGAGCGCCGACTTCGACCTCTACGTCAACGAGGGCTCGGGGACGTGCCCCACGACCGGGTCGTACGACTACCGCTCGTGGACCACGGACAGCCAAGAGCAGATCGTCATCGACGACCCCGACACGTCGGCCGACCTCTCGGTGCTGGTCGACAGCTACTCCGGCAGTGGCAGTTACACCGTGACCGTCACGGAAAAGGAGTAACCGCGACCGCCGACTCGGTGGCGGGACCGAACCGATAGCCGACTTCATGAGCAGGTGACCGCCGCGCCCGCGACGCGTCGCGCGGCGTCACATTCCGGTTCTGCGGAACCTCGCGATGCGCTGATTCGACCGGAACGCGTAGTCTCACCTATGGGTGGGGACGAACCGACGGTCACGGTGAGGGATTCCGCGACGACGGCGAGACGAAGGCCATCAGCAACGCAGTCACGGCGCTCGGCCACGAGGCCCTCTGGCCCCACGAGGGGGCGACGGCATCGAGGTGTTGGCGTCGAGCGTCGCGCCCGACCCCAAACCCGCGAAGTGTCCTCTCCACCGTCCACAAGCACGCGACGGCGAGCAGGCTGGCCGCCGCGGGCCACTAATGAGCCGGATATATCAAGCCATTCGGTTAATTGGCTCCACCGCCTAGGGTGACTGCGCCCCGTCCCCGATTCGAGAGGCCGTACTTACGCGATGCAGTTCGTTTCGACGACCCAACCGCGCTCGACAGCGTGGCCGCGTCGCGTCACGTCCCACGCCGGACGCAACCCAACCGCCGGCGCACGGCGCGTCGAATCGACCACCGGACGCGGGCCATTCTCGGAAAACCGATAGACGGCGAGCGGACAGTCCCGCCCGAGTGACAATCCCGGAATAGTTTATAATGATTTACTAAACGCGATGGCAGGTTTTATGTGTCTCATTAACATATAATCGAGTATGTCTCAGACGGCGTCCAGAAATAGCCCGGATACGTTTACAATCGTAAATGAGGTGAACGACCACGGTGCGGCGACGCTCCGCGGCGACAACGGCTCGACGTACCACGTCACTTCCTACGAGAACAGCAGCTTCCGCGACTACCTCGCGAACCACCACGCCGGCGACCGCGTCCGGATGGATATCGTCAGGGCGGGCGTCCGCGCGAACGTCTGGCAGGTGTCGGCGCTCTACCCCGGCGCTGACGAGTGACGCCGGACGCGACGAACGCTCGCGCGCCGTGTGCGACCGTCGGTCGCGCCGACCGTCCCCGAGGACGGCGCGGTCGCTGTCGCGGCGGCGACGTGGAAAATCCGAGGTCGGGACCGGGCGCTACTCGTTGACTTCGAGCACTTTGCCGGCCGCGATCGTCTGTCCCATGTCGCGGATGGCGAAGCTCCCGAGTTCGGCGATTTCTGAGGACGGCTCGATGCTGAGCGGCTTCTGCGGACGCAGCGTGACGACGGCGGCGTCGCCGGCCTTGATGAAGTCCGGCTCCTCTTCTGCGACCTCGCCCGACGCGGGGTCGAGCTTCTGGTCGAGCGACTCGAACGTGCAGGCGACCTGTGCGGTGTGGGCGTGGATGACCGGCGTGTAGCCCGCCGTGATGACCGAGGGGTGTTGCATCACGACGATTTGCGCCGTGAACGTCTTGGCGACCGACGGCGGGTCGTCGGCCGGGCCGCAGACGTCGCCGCGGCGGATGTCGTCTTTGCCGACGCCGCGGACGTTGAAGCCGACGTTGTCGCCGGGACCGGCTTCCGGAACCTCCTCGTGGTGCATCTCGATGGTCTTCACTTCGCCACCGGCGTCAGAGGGCATGAACCGGACGTTGTCGCCCGTCCTGAGCATCCCCGTCTCGACGCGGCCGACCGGGACCGTCCCGATGCCGGAGATGGTGTACACGTCCTGAATCGGGACGCGAAGCGGGGCGTCGGTCGGCGGCGACGGCTCCGGGAGATTGTTCAGCGACTCCAGGACCGTCGGCCCGTCGAACCACGTCATGTTCTCCGAGGGTTCGGCGATGTTGTCGCCCTCGAACGCCGAGATGGGGATGAAGCCCGCGTCGTCGGAGTTGAACCGCACCTGCTGGAGGAGCTGTTGGACCTCCTCTTTGACCTGTTTGTAGGAGTCTTCGCTGTAATCGACGACGTCCATCTTGTTGACCGCGATGATGAGTTCCTCGATGCCGAGCGTTCGGGCGAGGAAGACGTGCTCGCGGGTCTGCGGCGCGACGCCGTCGTCGGCGGCGACGACGAGAATCGCGTGGTCGGCCTGCGACGCGCCCGTAATCATGTTCTTCACGAAGTCGCGGTGGCCGGGCGTGTCCACGATGGTGAAGTAGTACTTCTCCGTGTCGAAGCGCTGGTGGGCGATGTCGATGGTGACGCCGCGTTCGCGCTCCTCGGCGAGATTGTCCATCACGTAGGCGAACTCGAAGCCCGACTTCCCCTTGGACGCCGCCTCCTCGCGGTGCTGTTCGATGATGTGTTCCGGGACGCTACCTGTCTCGAACAGGAGCCGGCCGACGAGCGTGGATTTCCCGTGGTCGACGTGTCCGATGATGGCTAGGTTCTGGTGTGGTTTGTCTGCCATGGCTATCAGGGCGGTGTCGCCCAGTTTGGTAAAATATGACACCCAAAGGTAAATCCGTTTTCCCGGCGAGAAACGCGTCTCGTGCCGGTTCGGACGGGTCGCTGAAACGGGTTGTCGGGAAACACGAAAACTCAGGAACGCCGTCACGTTACGACGCCGTCGGGCGAATCGAGCGGAGAATCGAAGCGGGAGCAGACGGCTCAGAACCCGCGCATCGTCGCGGCCATGTCGGCGTAGGTGGCCGTGCGGCGAACGGACTGCTCGTGAGCGACGGACGTATCGGCGTTAGATTTTACAACAATCATAGTAACTAATTCCTTCGTTTGGGTAATAAACCTGCCGCAGAGGGCGAGCCGCGAGCGGGTGTCGCGCGATATCAAAGGCTAAAGTGTCCTCCTCGCGGAGGGAGTGGTATGTCCGGCGAGGATATCGACGACGTCGACAGGGCGATTCTGTACGCACTCCAGGAGGACGCCCGGAACATGTCGTCCGGCGACATCGCAAAGCGAACGGGAACCTCGGACAGCACCGTCCGCAAGCGCATCCAGCGGCTCGAATCCGAGGGCGTGGTCAAGGGATACAGCGCGAGCGTCGACTATCAGAAGTCGGGCTATCCGCTCCGAATGCTGCTGTACTGCACCGCCTCGATTCCCAAGCGGGGCGAACTCGTCCCCGAGATTCTGAAGATGGATGGCGTCGTGGCGGTCCAGGAGTTAGTCACCGGCGAACAGAACCTTCTCGTGACCGCCGTCTGCGAGACGGACGACGACATCACGGCCATCGCACAGGAACTCCTCGACATGGGCGTCACCGTCGCCGACGAGGTTCTCGTCCGCACGCACGAGACGACACCGTTCGGCGAGTTTGATGCCGAGAGGCACACCGAAAACAACTCCTGAACGGGCGCGCGCTCGATATCCTCCGACGAACGGAGCGTTCACGAACCGCTCACTGAGACCGACGAGCGACCGCAGTCGCCGGTCGCCGCAGCGAGGCGACACCGACCGGGCCGGCGCACGGATTCGGTCGCTCACGCCACGTTGTCGGGCGTCAGACCTCGAACGAGCTGTTCGACGCGGATACGACCGTTCAGAGTCGACAGTCTCCGCCGCCCCGTACCCGCGAAACCATAATGTTCTATAATGGCTAATTTGCGAACGATTTGTGAATGTAGGTAGATTTAATAGACAATCTGTTCTCGGATGGGCGTAAGGACGACCAGTATCGGACGCCGAGCGCGTCTCGGTGACCGGTCTGGTCAACGACGAACCGAACGATGTCAGGACACAGCCCGAAACCGACGGTCGGAGCACTCCCGGACGCGACGGCGGATTCGCCGTTCGCGCCCGTCGCACTAACACGGCTCGTGTGGACGCTGTTCGCCGCGAGCGTCGCCGTGCTCTTCGCTCGACTCCGACTCGGCGGCGCGTGGGAGGTCCCCGGCATCGTCGCCGTCGACGGCCTGACCGTGCTGCTGTGGGTGGTCGTGACGTTCTTCAGCGGTATCGTCCACAGCTACTCGCGCCGCTACATGGCAGGCTCCGTCCACGAGACGAAGTTCTTCGCCACCGTGTTCGGTTTCACGGTCGCCGTGATGGCCCTCGTCGCGGCCGACCACGTCGCGCTGTTCTGGCTGTGCTGGCTGGCGATGGGGCTCGCGATGGCGAAGCTCATCGGCATCATCGACGGCTGGCCGCAGGCGCGGGCCGCCGCGAGCGTCGCTCGCCGGTACTTCCTCGCAAGCAGCGCGTTCCTCGGCGTCGCGCTCGCGGCCCTCTGGTGGTCGACCGGCGCGACGACGGTCTCCGGCATCGCCGCGAGCGCCAACGGGCTCGGTGGCCCGGTGTGGCTTCTCGCCTGTGTGGCGCTCGTCCTCGCGGCGATGATGCAGTCCGCGCTCGTCCCGTTCCACGGCTGGCTCCTCTCGTCGATGACCGCGCCGACGCCCGCCTCGGCGCTGATGCACGCCGGGTTCGTCAACGCCGGCGGCATCCTGCTGCTCCGGTTCGCGCCGGCCGTGACCCTCGACGCCACGCTCATGCTCGGTATCGTGACCGTCGGCGCGACGAGCGCCCTCGTCGGAAAACTGCTCAAGAACGTCCAGTCGGACGTCAAGAGCGAACTCGGCTGCTCGACCATCGGCCAGATGGGCTTCATGATTATGCAGGCCGGCCTCGGCTTCTTCGGGGCCGCCATCACGCATCTCATCCTGCACGGCTTCTACAAGGCGTACCACTTCCTCGGCGCGGGCGGCGCGGTCGAACGGACCGCCCCGACCGACCACGACGACCACGAGACCGGGGCCGTTGGTTCCGCGGTCATCGTGGCGACCGGACTGGCCGGCGGCGCGCTGTTCGCGGCGCTCACGGGGAAGGGAACGCACCTCGACAGCGGGCTCCTGCTCGTGGCGTTCGTCGTGCTCACCACGCTGCACGCGGCCCGCAACGTCGTCGCACACGCCGCGCTCCCGGCGACGGCCCGCTACGGCGCGGTGCCGCTGGTCTTCCTCCCCGCCATCGCCGTGTACGCCCTCGTCTATCAGGGGATTTCGAGCGTGCTGTCCGGGCTGCCGGTCGTCGAGGCACCCGCCGAGCTGAGCGCGCTCCACGCGCTCGTCGCCGGCGTCTTCCTCGTGACTTACGTCGCGATAGAACTCGGCGTCCACGAACGCAGCCGGCGTCTCTACGTCGCGCTGTTGAACGCGAGCCAGCCCGCGTCCAGCACCATGCTGACCGCCACGGAGGACTACAATGAGTACTGAACACGCCATCGAAGACAGTATCGACAAAGCGGCGACGACCGTCGGCTCGGTCTGGCCGGTTCACTCGTTCGTCACGGCCAACCCGCTTTCGGGGTTCGAAGACATGCCGTTCGGCGAGGCGGTCACGCAGGCCGCGGACCTCGTCGGCGGCCGCGGCTACCCGAGTCCCGAGACGTTCGAAGCGGCCCTCGAAGGGGGGCAAATCGACCCCGCGGTGCTCGACGCGGAACTGGCCGACCGCGGCTACGACGGCGACCCCGAGACCCTGCTGGAGCGCATGGACGCCGGCGTCGAGTCCGCGGGCGCGGGCGACGACGCCGAGACTGACGCCGCCGACACGGACGCCGCGCGGGTCGACCGCGCGCTGACGAAGTGGCTGTCGGCGTTCCTCGACGAGGGTCAAGCCCACTGGCCGATGCCGGACCGCGAAGACGGGTTCTACAACGCCTTCCGGTCGATGGCCGCGTACGACGGCCAAATCCCCGACGACGGCATTGTCTCCGACCTGCCCGAGTCGCCGGTCGAGACCATCGAGGCCGCGGTCGCGCCGTACCCCGAAAGCCAGTGGGTGCCGATATTCGAGGAGCAGCTCGCCGCGCTCCCCGGCTGGACGGGCTTCATCAAGCAACGCGCCGTCGACGGCGGCGAGTGGCAGTCCGCGCACCCGATTTCGCTCGACGGCTATCTCGCGGCCCGTCTCGCGCTCCTCGACGCGTTCGGCGTCGACATCGCGCCGTCGAACGGGTCGAAGAGCGACGAGGCCGAGGCGGCCGACGAACTCGCCGAGGCGTTCCTGAGCGCGTGGGAGGCGAGCTACCGCGACGAGGTGGTCGACCGCGTCGCCGCCGAGAGCGAGGCGCTCGACACCAGCGATACCACTGGCCGCCCGGACGCGCAACTGGTGTTCTGTATCGACACGCGCTCGGAGGTCATCCGCCGGCACATCGAGGCGACCGGCGACTACGAGACCCACGGCTACGCCGGCTTCTTCGGCATCCCGATGGAGTATCGGGGGTACGACGCCGAGGTAGCGGTCGACGCCTGCCCGCCGATCGTCGACCCGCAGCACCGCGTCACCGAGGTCCCGACCGACAGGGACACCGAGGCGACCCACGACCGTTGGTCGCGCCTCCGCGAGGCCGCGGGCGAGGCCATCGAGTCGCTGAAGACCAACCCCGCGACCGCCTTCGGCTTCGTCGAGAGTGCGGGGAGCGGATACGGGCTAGCTCTCGCGGCCCGCACGCTCGTCCCCGGTCGCGTCTCCGACCTGCTCGGAACCGCCGACGACGCGGTTCCCGACAACCGCGAGTTCTGCGACCAAGTCATCCACCACCAGCACTCGTACGCGGGCGACCTCCCGGTGGGGCTGACCGACGACGAGAAAGTCGAGTACGCGGCGAACGCCTTCGAACTGATGGGCTGGGAGGAGTTCGGCCGCCTCGTCGTGTTCACCGGCCACGCCAGCGAGACGGCCAACAACCCCTACGATTCGAGTCTGGACTGCGGGGCCTGCGCCGGCCACCCCGGCGGCCCGAACGCCCGCGTCCTCGCGGCCATCTGCAACGACGAGACGGTCAAGGTCGAACTCCGCGACCGCGGGTTCGACATCCCCGAAGACACGGTGTTCGTCGCCGGCGAGCACAACACGACGACCGACGAAATCGAACTGTACGACGGCGACGTGCCCGAGAGCCACGCGGACGACCTCGACCGGTTGCGCGCGGACCTCGCGGTCGCCCGCGAGCACGCGGCCGCCGAACGCGCCGAGACGATGGGCGCCGGCGGCTCCGCGGCCGTCAACGAGACCGAGCGCCGCGCCGCCGACTGGGCCGAGACGCGTCCCGAATGGGGGCTGGCCGGCAACGCCGGCTTCGTCATCGGTCCCCGCGAACTGACGAGCGGCCTCGACCTCGACGGCCGCGCGTTCCTCCACTCGTACAACCACGCGACGGACCCCGACGGCGACGCGCTCGAAGCCATCCTCACGGGGCCGATGGTCGTCACCCAGTGGATTAACGCCCAGTACTACTTCTCGACGGTCGACAACGCCGTCTACGGCAGCGGGTCGAAGGTGACCCAGAACCCCGTCGGCAACGTCGGCGTCTATCAGGGCAACGGCGGCGACCTGATGACCGGCCTCCCGCTCCAGTCGCTGATGGCCGCCGACGACAGGCCGTACCACCAGCCGCTCCGCCTCTCGACGATTATCCACGCGCCGGTCGACCGCGTCACCGACGTGCTGGCCGACCACGCGGAACTGACCGAACTGCTCGACAACGACTGGCTCTCGCTGACGGTCGTCGACCCGACGCAGGACCACCGCGCGTTCCACTACGAGGAGGAACTGACGTGGACGCCGGCGTCCGAACGGGTCGAAGCGAACCCCGAACCGGAGGCGCCGCCCGCGCCCGTCACCGCGGACGACTGAGCGCTCCGCACTCGTCCCAAACGCGCTCTCGGTCGGGCGCTGGTGGCTGGTGAGTGCGTCACCCGAAGCTCCTTGGAAGGCCGTCAAAAACCGCTCACGGCTCGTCCGCTACCGGTCCGCTTCGACGACGGCGAGTTTGACCTGATGGACGCCCTTCAGCGGCCGAATTCGGGAGAGCAACTCTTCGATGCGCTCGCCCGTGCCGTCGACGGCGATGGACTCCAGACAGAGGTGGTCGTCGAGGTGGACGTGATGGACCGCGATGATGGTCTCGGTGAAGTCGTGTTGCAGTTCGGTCATCTCGTCGCTCACGCCGCTGTGGTCGTGCTCGTAGAGGACGACTACGGTTCCGCTGAGACTCCCGGAGAGCCCCGTCTGCTGATTGAACTCCGTGACGAACGCGCGAAGCGCGTCTCTGGTCGCCTCCGAGCGACTGTCGTACTCCCCGGCGGCGACCACGTCGTCGAGCTCGGAGAGCAGACTCGGCGGGAGCGTGACACTCATCCGGTCGACGTCCTGGCTCATAATCTCGACTTTTCCCAGCAGCCGTTTAGTCGTTGGCAGTAACGCTTTCGAATCGACACCATATCGGCCAGTAATACGATTTGGAAGAAAAGTATTATTGCTTGACCGAATCAGACGTGTGATACGAATGCACATTCCGGACGGCTTCCTCGACCCCTGGGTGGCGGGTCTCTTCTGGCTCGGCTCCGGCATCGTAATCGGTATCGCAGTCAGACGCGCCCGCGGCGAACTCGGTGACGAACGGACGCCGCTTCTCGGCGTCGTTGCAGCAGGTATCTTCGCCGCGCAGATGCTGAACTGGCCGATTCCGGGCGGGACGAGCGCTCACTTCGTCGGCGGGGCGTTCGCGGGTATCCTCCTCGGACCGTATCTCGGCGTCCTCGCGATGAGTGCCGTCGTGACGATACAGGCGCTCGTGTTCGGTGACGGCGGCATCATCGCGCTCGGTGCGAACCTCTTTGCGATGGCCGTCGTCGACGTCCTCGTCGGGTACGCCCTCTTCCGGGCGCTCCGAGGGGTTCACGAAACCGGCGCTGCGTTCGCCGCCGGGTGGGGAGCGATTACCGTCTCGGCGTTGGTCGTCGGCGTCGGCATCGGCCTCTCGTCGGCGTTCGCTTACGAGCTGAGCGTGACCGTGCTGATAATGGTCGTCGGCCACGCGCTTTTGGGGCTCGTCGAGGGCGCGATTACGGCCGCGGTCTACGGCTACGTCGCGGACGCTCGGCCGGACCTCGTGCTCGGGGGACTCGACGACGACTCGCTGTCCCCGGAGGTGGGCCTGTGAACGCGCTCGTGTCTGACTCGTGGGGTCGGCGGGCGCTCGTCGGGCTGCTCGTGCTCGTCGTCTTGGCTCCCGTGTTCGGCTGGGCGTCCGGCGCAGTCGGGTACGCCGAACCGCTCGAAAACGCCGCCGAAGAGACTGGGGCGGCCGACGCGGCCGACCCCGTCAGCCCCGGACTGCTACCGGACTACTCCGTCCCGGGGCTCAGTTCGCCGCTCGGAACGCTCGTCTCGGCGGTCGTCGGGACGGGGCTCACGCTGGCGGTCGGAGTCGGAGTCGGTCGCCTCCTCGAACAGTGACCGGCGTCGTCGGCCGCTCGGTCGAATCCATCACGGGAGCGCTTCGGTCCGTGTTCACGGCCGAGCAGGTGGCCTCGTCCGACGGGTTCCTCCAGCGACGGGACCCTCGCGTCTCCCTGTGTTCGGTCGCCGGCCTCGCGCTGGCGGTGATGATTACGCGAACCGTCGCGGTCACCCTCTGTTTCGGCGTCGTGACCGTCCTCTTGGCGCGGCTGTCGGCGGTTCCGCTCCGACAGCTGCTCGCACGCTCGGCGGTCGTGCCGCTCGTCTCCGCCGGTATCGTCGTTCCCCAAGCCGTACTGCTCCCCGGGGACGCGCTCGTGCGGGCGTTCGGGTTCGCCGTCACTGACGCCGGCGTCGCGTACGTCGTGCTGTTCACGCTCCGCGTCGGCGTCGGCGTCGCGCTGCTGTCGCTCATCGTGATGACGACGCCGTTCTCGTCGGTGGTCGCGGCCATGCGGGAACTGCGCGTCCCGGTCGCGCTCGTGTGGGTCGTCGCCGTCACCTATCGCTACCTGTTCCTGTTTTTCGACGAGTTACAGCGACTCGTTCTCGCACGGAACAGTCGCACGACCGGGCGGTCAACCCTCCGCGACGGGTGGCGCGATGCGAAACGGCTCGTCGGGACGTTCCTGTTGCGGACGCTCGACCGCGGCGAACGGGTCGGCCGCGGGATGCGGGCCCGCGGCGGGTCCCGACCGCCGTCACCGTACAGCCGGTCGCGGGCCGTCGACAAGGGCGACTACGCGCTGGTCGCGCTCGCCGTCGTGGCCGTCGCCGGCTCGGGGGTGATTCGATGGGGCCTGTAATCGAAGCCCGGGGACTGACACACGAGTACCCGGACGGAACGACGGCGCTCCGAGACGTGACGGTCACAATCGAGGCGGGAGAGCGAGTTGCCGTCATCGGTGCGAACGGGTCGGGAAAGAGCACGCTGCAACTCGTGCTCGGCGGCCTCGTCGAGCCGACGGCCGGAACGGTCGAGTACTTCGGTGAGACGGCGGATGCCGAAGCCGTCAGGGACCGCCTCGGCGTGCTCCTGCAAGACCCCGACGACTACCTGTTCAATACGACCGTCCGCGAGGACATCGAATACGGGCCGGCCCAGCTCGGGATGTCACGGCAGGCGGCGACACAGCGAGTCGCGCACCTCGCGGCCGAACTCGGGTTAGAGAGCCTGTTGGACCGCCCCCCGTTCCGTCTGTCGGGGGGCGAGAAACAGCGGGCGGCGGTCGCGAGCGTCCTCGCGTTCGAGCCGGAGGTGCTCCTGCTTGACGAGCCGTTCGGCGCTGTCGACGCCGGCTACCGAGAACGCATTTCGAAACTGGTGACCGGCCACGAGGGGACCGTGGTGTTGTTCACGCCGTCCGTGGACGCCGTGCCCGAGATTGCCGACCGAGTACTCGTCGTCGGGAAAGAGGGCTCGATAGCGGCGGACGGCCCCGTTCGAGACGTTTTGACAGACACCTCCCTGCTGAGAGACAACGGTCTCCGGCCGCCGACGACGGTGCAGTTGTTCGAGGGGATACTCGACGCTGACGACGTTCCGCTGACCGTCTCGGACGCACGAGCCCATCTGCTGGACCAAACGCGGTAGCGAACTGTCCCTCGACGCACGCGCAGCGCATCGAATTCGATATCGCAATAATCGGTTTATCACGTCAACCGCGCCCCCGGTCAGTGTCGCGTTCGGACGGCAGATTTCGCCATGTTGACTGTCGGGGTGGTGCGTGATGTCTCAGACTATCGTCGCGTTCGGACGGCAGATTTCGCCATGTGGTTGCGGATTCGTGGTGTTTTACCCCGCTTCGCCCCTCGCATTCATGCAAGATACTGAACAGACCGAGCGAACAGATACCAAAGCATTACTTATCGCAGTTCGCAGGGGCGTGTATGGGCCTTCGCAAGCCGCCGTTGTACGACGTCCACGCGGACGCCGGGGCGACGTTCACCGAGTTCGGCGGATGGGACATGCCTGTGGAGTACGACTCCATCAAGGCCGAACACGCGGCCGTCCGCGAGTCGGTCGGCATCTTCGACGTTTCGCACATGAGCGAAATCGAGGTGTCCGGCCCGGACGCGACCGCGCTGATGCAACGCCTGACGACGAACGACGTGACGGCCCTCGAACCGGGTGACTCGCAGTACTCGGCCATCGTGAACGACGAGGGCGTCATCCTCGACGACACCGTCGTCTACCGACTCCCCGACCGCGACGAGCGGGTCTATCTCTTCGTCCCGAACGCCGGCCACGACGAGGAGATGTACGACCGATGGACCTCGTTCCGCGACGACTGGGGCCTCGACGCCACCGTCGAGGACGTGACCGAGGACTGGGCGATGTTCGCGGTACAGGGCCCCGACGCCCTCGATTCTGTCACCGACGCCGCGCCCGGCGCGACCCTCGGGGACCTCTCGAAGTTTCAGGCGACGTTCGTCGACGTGGCGGGTGTCGAGTGCTGGGTGGCCCGGACGGGCTACACCGGCGAGGACGGCTTCGAACTCCTCTGTCCGTGGGCCGACGCCGAGACCGTCTGGGCGGCGCTCGAGGCGACCCCCTGCGGGCTCGGCTCCCGCGACACGCTCCGACTGGAGATGGGCTACCTGCTTTCGGGACAGGACTTCGACCCCGAGACGGAGCCCCGGACCCCCTACGAGGCCGGCATCGGCTTCGTCGTCGACCTCGACACCGAGTTCGTGGGGCGCGACGCCCTCGAACGACAGCGCGAGGCCGGCGTCGAAGAGACCTTCGTCGGCTTCGCCCTCCTCGACCGCGGCGTGCCCCGGCACGGCTACGACATCGCCGGTGCGGACGGCGAGGTCATCGGCGTCGTGACGAGCGGGACGATGAGCCCGACGCTGTCGGAGCCCATCGGTCTCGGTTACGTCCCCGTCGAGTACGCCGACGACGAGACCGAGGTTTCGGTGCTCGTCCGCGGTCGCGAGAAGCGCGCAGTAATCGTGACACCCCCCTTCATCAACTGACAATGTTCGAAATCCCTGACGACCGGAAGTATCTGGAATCGCACGAATGGACCACCACCGAGGGCGACGCCGTCAAAATCGGCATTTCCGACTTCGCGCAGGACGAACTGGGCGACGTCGTCTTCGTCGAACTCCCCGCCGAGGGCGACGAACTCGCCGCCGGCGAGGAGTTCGGCGTGGTCGAGAGCATCAAGGCCGTCTCGGACCTCTACGCCCCCGTCTCGGGCACGGTCACGGCCGTCAACGAGGAGCTGTTCGACGCCCCGGAACTCCTCAACGACGACCCCTACGGCGACGGCTGGATGCTCGAAGTCACCCCGGCCGACGAAAGCGAGTTCGACGACCTCCTCGCCCCCGAGGAGTACCGCGAGCAGACGGAGTGAGATGACGGCTGGAAACGGACGGCGGGCCGGAAGCCCGTACGCCCCACACACCGACGCCGACGAGGAAGCGATGCTGAACGCCGTCGGCGTCGACAGCGTCGAAGCGCTCTTCGACATCCCCGAAGAGGTCCGATTCGACGGCGAGTTCGGCGTCTCCGGCACCGACGAACAGGAGCTCAGGAACGCCATGGCCGACCTGTTTTCGCGCAACGAGGAGTTGACGGAGTTCCTCGGCCGCGGCCACCACGCTCACTACGTGCCGGCGCTGGTCGACGACCTCTCGCGGCGCTCTGAGTTCCTCACCTCGTACACGCAGTACCAGCCCGAAATCGCGCAGGGCTTCCTGCAGGTGCTGTTCGAGTACCAGTCGATGCTGGTCGAGCTGACCGGCCTCCCGATCGCCAACTGCTCGATGTACGACGCCGCGACGGCGCTCGCCGAGGCCGCGCTCCTCGCGAACCGCCTCCGCCGCGGCGCGAGCGGCCACCGCGTGCTCGTCCCCGAGCACCTCCACGAGGGTCGCCTCGGCGTGTTGGAGAACTACCTCGACGGCGCTGAGATGGAAATCGGCCAGTACCCGATGGCCGACGGCGCGGTCGACGTGGAAGCCCTCGCGGACCTCGTCGACGACGAGACCGTGATGGTCTACGCCGAGACCCCGACGGTCCGGGGCGTCATCGAGGAGCGACTCACCGACATCGGTGACCTCGCCCACGACAACGACGCGCTGTTCTGTCTCGGCAGCGACCTCGTGGCGCTCGCGCTGCTCGAAGAGCCCGCGAGCGTCGGCGCTGACGTGGTCGTCGGCGAGGCCGGCGCGCTCGGCCTCGGCACGGCCTACGGCATGGGTCTCGGCATCTTCGCCACCCGCGAGGAGTACCTCCGGCAGGTCCCCGGTCGCCTCGTCGGCGCCTCCGAGGACAGCGCGGATATGCGGGCGTTCACGCTGACGCTCCAGACCCGCGAACAGCACATCCGCAAGGAGCGAGCGACCTCGAACATCTGTACGAATCAGGCGTGGGTCGCGCTCCGAACCGCCATGCACATGGCGTGGCTCGGCCCCGACCGCCTCGTCGACCTCGCGACGCAGGCCGTCACCGACGCGCGCGACCTCGCCGCCCGGCTGGACGACCTCTCGGGCGTCAAAGCGCCGCTGTACGACCGCCACCACTTCCGGGAGTTCGTCGTCCGGACGGACCAGCCCGCGCCCGCCATCACGAACGACCTCGCGGGCCGCGGCTTCGCGGTCCACGCCCTCGACGACCACCACTTGCAGGTCTGTATCACCGACGCGAACGCCGACGCCGCGGACGGACTGGTCGCGGCCTTCGAGGAGGTCATCTGATGAACTTCGACCAAGCCCGATTCAGCCGCGACAACGAGTACGAACCGCTCCTGTCCGAAAAGGACAGCACCACCGTCGAGGTCGATTCCGAGGGCGTCCTCCCCGACGACCTGACCCGCGACGAACTGACGCTCCCGGCGCTGTCGGAGCCGCAACTGGCGCGGCACTACACGCGCCTGTCGCAGATGAACTACAGCGTCGAACTCGGGCCGTACCCGCTCGGGTCGTGTACGATGAAGTACAACCCTTCGTTCACTGAGGACGTGGCCGCGGACCCCAACGCCGGGGTCCACCCCGACCGCTCCGACCGGACGATTCAGGGGACGCTCGGCCTCCTGCACGGTCTGCAGGAGTATCTCGCGGATATCGGCGGGATGGACGCCGTGACGCTCCAGCCCCCGGCGGGTGCCGCGGGCGAGTTCACGGGCATCCTCGTCGCCAAGGCGTACCACGAGTCGCGCGGCGACGACCGCTCGGAGATTATCATCCCCTCGTCGGCCCACGGGACGAACTTCGCGTCGGCCGCGATGGCCGGCTACGACGTGGTCGAACTCCCCTCCGACGACGACGGCCGCGTGGACATGGAGGCGCTCGACGCCGCCATCTCCGAGGAGACGGCCGCGCTCATGCTTACCAACCCCAACACGCTGGGGCTGTTCGAGCGCGACATCGTCGATATCGCTGAGCTGGTCCACGACGCCGGCGGCCTGCTGTACTACGACGGCGCGAACCTCAACGCGCTGCTCGGCCGCGCCCGCCCCGGCGACATGGGCTTCGACATCATGCACTACAACGTCCACAAGACGTTCGCCACGCCGCACGGCGGCGGCGGCCCCGGTGCCGGCCCGGTCGGCGTGGTCGAAGAGCTCGCGGAGTTCCTCCCCAGCCCGATGGTCCGCGAGACGGCCGCCGGCTACGAACAGTACGAACCCGAGTCCTCTATCGGCAAGGTCCACGGCTTCGCCGGCAACTGGCTCGTGCTCGTGAAGGCGTACGCCTACATCGCCCGCCTCGGCGACGCGGGCCTCGCGGACGCCAGCGCGAAGGCCGTCCTCAACGCCAACTACCTCGCTTCGCAGATAGACCTCGAAGTCCCGTACGGGCCGTTCCACCACGAGTTCGCGGCGACCTCGGGCGACCGCGACGCCGCCGACGTGGCGAAGCGCATGCTCGACTACGGCGTCCACCCGCCGACGACGAAGTGGCCCGAACTCGTCTCGCAGGCGATGCTCACGGAGCCGACGGAGGTCGAGGACAAGGCGTCGCTCGACGACCTCGCGAACGCCTTCAACGCGGCGTACGCCGACTCCGACGAGGCGCTCGAAACCGCGCCCTCGAAGACCAGCGCCCGCCGCATCGACCAGGTGTCGGCCGCGCGGAACCCGCGGCTCTCGTGGCGGGCGCTCGGCGACGACGAATAACGAGAAAACCTCTTTTCGCGGTTACGCTTCCGCTTTCGCGTACGTCTCGATGTCGTCCGTGATGTGGATGTAGCCGTAGTCGCACTCCGTGCAGTGCCACTTCGTCTTCGTGCCGAGGTGAATCTCCATGCTGGCGGCGAGGTAGAACGTGTCGTTGCCGCAGGCCGGGCACTCGCGTTCGATTTCGAGGTCGCTCATGGGGTCGAATCCGTGGTAGTCGTTGTTGAAGATATTGGTTCGCGGACGCTGTGGAAGAGGAAATAAACCAAATATCGCGATAGCAAATCGGGGTTGCGGTCGAATTCCACGTCAGTCCGCGTGCGGCGACCGCCTACCGAGCGCAGACAGGAGAGAGTGCAGTCGAGTCCCGCGGCTACGCCTCGCGGGAGTCGATGCTCCCCAGTTCGGGGGTCGCGTCGTCGCCGGCGCGCGCCTGTACCTTGCCGATGGCGACGGCGACGACGTAGATGCCGACCGCGACGAGGACGATGACGCCGCCGGCAGTCGCCTCGCCGTAATAGGACGCGCCGATGCCGAGGAGCACGGCGAGTTCGGCCAGCACGACGGAGACGAGAAGCGACTCGGAGAAGCTTCGGGAGACCTGCGCCGCGCCCGCGACGGGGACGACGAGCATGGCGGCGACGAGGATGACGCCCATGATTTGCATCGCGCCGACGACGACCAGCGCGGTCAGCATGACCATCACGCGGTTGTACCACGTCACCGAGATACCCGAGACGGCGGCGGCCGTCTCGTCGAACGTCACGTAGAGCAGTTGGTTGCGCGTGAGCGCGACGGTGCCGACGATGACGGCGAACAGCACGAGCAGGATGGCCGCGTTCTCCGCCGAGACGGTCGAGAGGTTGCCGAAGAGGTACTGGTTGATGCCGACCGCGAGGCCGCCCGCGTTGAGGCTGATGAGGACCGTCCCCAGCGCGAACCCCGTCGAGAGCACGATAGCCATCGACACGTCGTTGTAGGCGTCAGTCGCCTCCGAGATGAGTTCGATGAGGAGCGCCGCGATGACCGCGACGACGACGGCGGTCAGGTACGGCGAGACGCCGAGGCTGAACACGCCGTTGAGAAAGAGGCCGACGGCGACCCCGGCGAAGGCGGTGTGGGCGAGCGCGTCGCCGATGAGCGCGAGCTGTCTGTGGACGAGAAACGTCCCGATGAGGGGGGCCATCACGCCGATACAGAGGCCGACGAGGATGGCGCGGTGCATGAACCGGTAGTCGAGGAAGCCGAGACCGGTCGCGTCGCCGACGGCGAAAAGCAGGTCTGACCACAGCGCGAGAACCCAGTAGAGCGGCGCGAGGACGGCGTCTAACGGCCCCGCCTGCAACGCGGCGACCAGTTCGACGGGTATCACGGGCGACCACCGCCCGAACCGCCCGCGAAGGAGGCCGCGGTCCCGAACGCCCGCGCGAGCGCGTCGCTGTCGACGAACTCGTCGGTCGGGCCGTCGAAGTAGACCTCGCGGTTGAGACAGACGACGCGCCGGGCGTGATCCGTGACTGCGCCGAGGTCGTGTTCGATGAGGAGAATCGTGATTCCCCCCTCGTTGAGCGATTCGAGCAGGTCGTAGAAGGCGTCGACCGACTCGGCGTCGACGCCGACGGTCGGCTCGTCCAAGACGAGCAGGTCGGCCTCGCCGGCGAGCGCGCGGGCGATGAAGGCGCGCTGGCGCTGGCCGCCCGAGAGCTTCGTCACCCGGCGGTCCGCGAAGTCGGACATCCCGACCGTGGCGAGCGCCTCGTCGACGATGCGGTGGTCTTCGGCCGAGAGCCGGCCGAAGCCGACGTGGGGGAACCGACCCATCTCCACGACCTCGCGGACCGTGATGGGCATCTCCTTGGAGGCGCTGGCGTGCTGGGCGACGTAGCCGATTCGCGCGCCGTCGTCGAAGGCGTGGGCGGGCTCGCCGAACAGCCGTGCGGTCCCCTCGTCGGGCCGGAGCAGACCGAGGATGAGCTTCATCAGCGTCGATTTCCCCGACCCGTTCGGCCCGACGATGGCGACGTACTCGCCGGGGTCGATGCGGAGCGAGATGTCCTCCACGACGGGCGTCGCGGTGTAGCCGAACTCGACGTCTGCGAGTTCGACGAGGGGGTCGGACGAGCCGCCGGCGTCTCGGCTCGCGTCGTCGGAGACGCCGGCGTCGGTGGGCTCGGCAGGCTCGGCGGATTCGCCGTTCCGAAGGGCGCTCATTCGAAGTTCCTCCACTCGTCCGCCCAGCCGTCGGGACCGACCTCCTCGGGCGACTTGTTGCCGAGGACGACCTCAAAGGTGGGCATATTGATGTTGTACGCGATTTCCTCGTAGCCCCAGTCGTTTGCGACCCAGTCCTCGCGGACGCCCGCGTACGGAGTGACGGGGAAGTACGCCTCGACGGGCGTCTCGGCGATGAGCTGTTTCGCGGGGCGGCGCGTCTCGAAGACGCCCGCGCCGATATACCGGATGTCGTTGTCCTCGATGACGCGCTTGGCCTCGGTGATGTCCGAGGGCTTCACGTCGCCGCTGGCGGCGAGGTTGACGACGAGCGGGCGCATCTCGACGCCGTAGCGGACGCCGATGTACTGGAAGGCGTTGTGGGCCGCCAACTGGACGACCTTGCGCGACGCCCGGTCGAAGATGTCCCGGTAGTCGCGGTCGATGCGGTCGAGCACGTCGGCCTTGTACGCGTCGGCGTTGTCGCGGAACGTCTCTTCGTACTCGGGGGCGAGTTCGACCAGCCCCTCGGCGATGTTGTCGACGGCGGTCTTGGCGCGCCGCGGGTCGAGCCAGAAGTGGGGGTCCCTCCCGCGACCCTCACCGACGCCCTCCTCGTCACGGTCGAGACTCGCCGCGAGTTCCACGAGTTCGACGCCCTCGCGGACGTTGATGAGCTGGGTGTCCACGCCGTCGTCTTTCAGCGTCTGGATGGCGCGGTCGGCCCACGGCTGGAAGTCCTTCCCGACGTGGACGAACGCGTCGGCCTCGATGATGTCGCGCGTGACGCTCGCGTCCGGTTCCCAGCCGTGGCCGTGGAGTCCCGTCGGGATGAGGTTCTTCAGCGTCACCGGGGTGTCGGCCGCGACCTTGCGCGCGAAGTCGTAGAAGCTGAAGAACGAGGCGACCACGACAGGGCCGTCTTCGGACTCGGACCCGCCGGAGGCGTCGTTCGAGTCGGTGTTCGAGCCGTCGCTTCCGCTTCCCGCGCCGCCACCGCCGCCGAGACAGCCCGCGAGACCGGCCGTCAACAGACCGGAACCGGCCGCGACGACCGACCGCCGAGAGAGTTTGGGGGCGGACGAATCTGCGTTCGTGTTCATCACTATGTGAAATAGATACAAGCTACCATATAGATTTGTTGCTCTAAGTTTGAATTTTGATGTATCTAAAACTGGCGGGTGACGAGCCGCGACAGCGCACGGGGCACCGACGGCACGACGGTCGAGGCGCGGCGGTCGGGCCGACCGGCGTGCAAATCTCTTTGGGTCGGCGCGTCCAACGACGGGACATGGGAATCGAACTCTACGCGCTCGACGGCTGTCCGTACTGCGAGAAAGTCCACGACGCGCTCTCGGAGGCGGGCGTCGACTACGAGACGCAGTGGGTCGACGCGCTGCACTCGGACCGCAACGAAGTCAAGCGCGTGAGCGGTCAGCGCGGCGTCCCGGTCCTCGTCGACGGCGACCGCGGCGTGACGATGTCCGAGAGCGAGAACATCCTCCGGTACGTCGACCAGACGCTGGCATGAAGATATACACCGGCCGCGGCGACGAGGGGATGACCGACCTGCGGGACATGACCCGCGTGTCGAAGACGAGCCACCGAATCGAGGCCTACGGGACGGTCGACGAGGTGAACGCCCTCATCGGGACGGTCCGTCCGACCGGCCACGACGACGTGGACGACGTACTCGAAGCCGTCCAGAACCACCTCCACATCGTGCAGGCCGACCTCGCGAACCCCGACCCCGACGAGGGCGACCCGCAGATAGCCGCCGACCACGTGGACGAACTCGAAGCGTGGATAGACGAGGCCGACGAGGAACTCGACCCGCTCACGTCGTTTATCCTTCCCGGCGGGAGCGAGACGGGGGCCAAACTCCACCACGCCCGCGCGGTGTCGCGGCGGGCCGAGCGCCGCGCCGTCTCGCTCGCGGCCGAAGAACCCGTCAACGAGGAAGTCGTCGCGTACCTCAACCGCCTCTCCGACGCGCTGTTCGTCTTCGCGCGACTGGTCAACAAGCGCGACGGGGTACCCGAGGAGTCACCGACGTACTGAGTCCGAGCGGCCGACGCACCGGCCGGTGTCGGCGCGGTCGCTCGCGAGGATAATGGGACCAGGACGGACGAATCGTGCCCACGGTATCGCCGTCCCGGAAGGGGCCAGACGCTAACTGGGATCGACCACGAAGCGTGGCCTGCGTTCCCAGTTTTAGGTATGCCTAAGAATTACTAAAGTGTATCGCTCTTTCTCAGACATATGAGATTCGGTACCGCGCGACATAACCGTTTTCTCGTCCGCGGGACTATCCGGAGGTATGAACCGACATTTCACCGACGCGCGGTACTACTTCCGACGGGGGTTCGAGCACCTGTACGCCGGACTCGACGAGGAGACGACACCGCTCCGTCGTCGCCTCATAGCGGCGCTCGGGCGCGAAGTCGAAGACGAGAAACAACCTGCGCCGCAGACGCGGCGGGAACGCGTCGAGTACGGGGCGCGCCGGGCGGCGACGCGGAGTCGGCGGGTCGCCGGGCGGGTTCGGCGTCGCGTGCGGCGACCCGAGTAGGTGTGTCTGCGCCCCGAATCGGGGCACAACGTAAGTCTTAATTGGCGGCGCGGGAAAGCGGAATCGTAGCCGGGTTGGTGGTCTAGCCAGGTTATGACGGCTCCTTCACACGGAGCAGGCCGGCGGTTCGAATCCGCCCCAACCCATTTTCTGATTCCTCGCAACGACGAGCGACAGCGAGGCGTCCGTGGAATCGAAAATTGTCACGGCGGATTCGAAGCAGGGAGCGAACGAAGCGAGCGACCGAGGTTCGAATCCGCTCCGACCATCACGCACTGTGTTCGTACCGAGTAGTTAACCCCCAGCGGCAGTATCGTGGTTGAAGTCGGCATTAACACCGTTCTCTTGTAATCCTGAACAGACTGCCGCGTCCCATTTACCGTCCCACAGAACAGACGAGATATACAATACTATCACATATTTCTATTCATTCAGCTACTGATTCAACCTCCATGCCCTCAAGATTCAATTGGAGCTGAGTCATCCGGGCAGAATACCGAAGCCCGTCATCTTCATCATACGTTTTCTCAAGAAGGTTTGCCGATACTAACGTCTCTAACGATTTGTATATCGACTCACGCCGGTACGTCTCAAACTTCTGTTGATATATTTCGTGCGCCTGCTTACTACTCATCGGCCCCCTTGCAATTACTACTGACATAAGCCGTCGTCGGGTTGGGTTGGAGAGAGCAGAACAAACGTCCTCGATGTTCACAACCGGGTGGTTGCGTTTAACGGAAAAATATGTTCGTTGCCCATATGAGAAACTAGTTTCCAAAGTTAGAAACACACCCGTTTCAACCAAGAGTGGGAACGAACAAAGGAATGTACGACCGAGATGAGCTTGGCAGTATTCTTGAGGGTATAAAAGCTGACTTTGAGTCTGCTATCGAAGATCCGGACGAGAATCCGAGCTATTCTTTGATACGGAGTGAAAAGCTTATTGGACGCATTCACTCGTACATAATTGACCAGCTGGTGGATAACGGAGTGAATCCACAATATATCCACGAAGACTCCCATCCTAGCGACACATCTGCCACGGTATATGGATTTCCGAAGACAAAAAGTCAGGATATACTAGTTCATAGCTACGAGGAGGATGGCCCTGTTCTTGGTCCGCGAATGGCAATTAACGTTCGTAGCCAACTGAGCTCAATTGGCAAAAATTTTGACACTATTTTTGAGCGAATCTATGCCGAGTCACTTAATCTCCATAACCGATTCCCTTATCTCCCCCTCGGGTACTTTTTCCTACTCCCAAAAAGGGGGTACGACTCATCAGCAAAGCAGAAAAATATTGTCGAGCGTTCAGAGAATTTTGATATTCAAAAATTCATAAGCAGTTACTCGTCTCTTAGCGGTCGTGAAACTCCAGAGGATGAAAAGTGGAAATACGAAGCTATGTGCCTACTTATTGTTGACTTCGAGCAATCTCCTCCCCGCATCATGGACGATATTGATGAGTTTGTTGAACAGGGACTTGTCACGCCGGAATTTGCTGAAATATATGGTTCTAATGTAATCTCTGTCGAGAATTTCTTCGAGAAGCTACTAAGCGATTATAAAAGACGGTACTCGCAAATTCACGACTTTGACAAGAAAGCCGATACAGACGACTCGGAATCTTCAATTACTGACTTCTAAACTCAGACCATATTTTTTGATAAGGTACTGATCAATTTCCTTTTGGTCCGATAGGGATCTCAGTTCATCTTTCTCCGATGAGGAGAATTCGGGAACAGAAAATTTCCTAATGAAATTCTTTTGATAACATTGAAAATCGCCTTGAATCTCTTTGCTCGTGTTGCGGATATAGTAATCCATCACTTTCGAATTCAGAATTCGCTCAAGTATCTCAATATCAACCGTTTTTGGGAAAACAGCATAGCCATTCGCGAACAACGAATACTCCGTCTCATGATGGAGGAATTTCGGTCCACTGCTATATGTTGGTGTATAAAGCCTCTCACCGATATACTCTAACCCCTGTTCCCGGCCATACTTATACCACGGCTCGTAATCGACACCATCGCCTTTCTCACGAGTTGCGAGTTCGTCGCGGGCTGCCTCAAGATACTCGTACGTCCCCGGAAATTCCTCTTTTAATTCATCTTCAGGGATTATAGTTGTCTCCACCTGCTTGCCGTCCCCAGTGAGTGTCCGTTGAATCTGCTTTTTATAGGGGACGATAATCCGTTTTGCGTTGTTTTTCAAGTCAGAGGAAGCCTCAATTGCAGAGATCTTCACAAGTTCTTCTGTAATCTCTTTCTCGATTCTATATGTTTCTCCTTCGTATGTTATCGTGAAATACTCATTATCGAGGTCGACCGCATCTACGATGTACACGCTATCTTTGAGCGTTGCAATTCCCGTATGGATTCCAGAGACTTCATCCAGAGGCTGGAAGGACTCTATCTTCCGAATATTGCTAAACTCATCTTCATCTAGCAACCTCCATTTTTCCGAATCAATAGAGGAATATTTTATATCGATGAAATCTCGGTCGGGGAGATTGTTGAGGTCATCAACGGAGTCAACCTTGATATAATCAAAGCTACTTTTGCTGCTTTTGGAGAATATGGAAATCGCAGTGTATGTTAATGCGTCGTCAAACAACAAGGTGTCCCCGAAATCGACTATTTCGGACACATACTTGCCATCTTGTAAATACTCTCGGAGGTCTTCTCCCGTCAGTGTTGTAAAGTAATTCAGTGGAAGTATATATCCGACTTTTCCTCCTTCATTAATCAGCTCAATGCCTAACTCGATGAAGGGAATATATGTGTTGAAATTCCCTGATTGAACTGTGTCATATTGGTCTAAAACATGTTCCTTTAGTTCTTCATCCATCGTTTGGATATTAACGTATGGTGGGTTTCCAACGATAACATCAAATCCGCCATCATTAGCAATCTCAGGGAAGGCATCATTCCAATCCTGTCGGAGCGCATCGGCTTGGATAATATTGAAGTCATTATTATCCACAAGTTCCCCGTTTTCTGCTGCTAAGAGTGATAACGCAATTTTAGTTTCTCGAACGTTATTCTCCAGAATATCGGAGCCATACACGTTCTCACGGATGATGGTTTTAATCGACTTATCGGTTATCTGGCGAAGATGAGTGGTAGCCTGAACCAAGAATGCACCTGCACCACAGGCACAATCACAGACTGTATCGTCGCCATGAATTGTTTGCTCAAGGATATAGTTTATAACCTTCTCAGGTGTGTAATACACGCCGTTAATCTCGCGTTCTTCCTCCTCAACAGCTAGTTCGAATACTCTCAATACCGAATTGAGCGAAATACTCTCGGGCGTCCTACCGAATAGAGTCTGAACGATATTGGAAATATCTTGGTCAGTAGCCAAAGATGTGACATTATTGAGGAAGTCTGAGCGGGAATAATCCACTCCAACAGTATCAAGATAAAACGTCACCAAATTTGCCTCCAGTTCCTCAAGCGCATACTGCTCCAAAACCCTCAACACAGCATCCTCATCCATCGAATTCACATTTTGAGCTTCTGCCGACATAGACAAAGGTTCCTTGGCTATGGTTTACGAAGTAATCGTATTAACCCTCTGGTCGAAAGCGGTCAGCAGACGCCAAACGCCCAGACTCGTTAGTTTCCGTTCTTTGAGTACTGTTCGACGGCGCGTTCGGGTTTCATTTGTCGGCTCATCGATTGCCTCTGAAGCGGACTCACGTCAGGAGGTGCTGCCGAGGATGGTCACGCTTCACCACTTCGTGCCGCACCGTCCTACGACCCATTGTGGGCTATAATCGCTGGACTGCGCGGGCGGGTGTATGTTCGAATCGGCCCACTGACCGTCTCACATCTCGCACGCTTAGCGAGCGAGACATCCGTGGAACTGAACGAGGTAGTCAACCTCAAAAACAAAAGAACCCGCCCGCCGACGCCTACGCGATTTCGTCGAGCGAGACGGCGCTGCCGCGGTCGACCGTAATCCACGACGTGGTCAACTCCTCGGATTTCGGGGAGAACACGGTCAGTTCGCTCGGGTTCTCCGGGTCGTCATAGATGCATTCGAGGTCGAACACGGGCGCATCCGCCAATTCGTCGGAACTGTGTGGTGCGGCCGTGCTCATCAGATGGAAACGTCCGCCTTGCAGCTCGCACACAGCGCGTCGCCGACCGCCTCCTTCGGGACCGAGGTCCCGCATCGAGGGCACCGCGAACGGGTGCGCGAGTACTCCGTGTACGGTGCAATCCGCGAATTCTCGGTGGATTCGCTCATACACAGCCCAATACGGCACAGGTACAAGAAGTTTTGGATATGGTGTGCTATTCCTCGAATGCGTACTCGAATGTAACGACAATACCGATATTAGGCCACACTACTCAACGTAACGAGTCAATAAACATCCGGTTCGGAAGTCGAACATTTCGTCTCCGGGGGATGCGGAGACAGCCAGCGATTCGACACCGTCCCGGTTTCGAAACGCTCAGTCGGCCGCGTCACTCAAACTGTCAGGACGTTCGAATAAACGAGAAGCTACCCCGTTAGCATTGGCGACAAACTCGATTTTCTGACAGTTAACGCGTAGCGTCTCGCGTGAAACATCGTGTTTGGTGAACTGTTGCAGAAAAATCGGTCGAGAGGCCACCAGTATCGGAATCAGAGACGGACTAACCGTCTACACCGTCAGGTAAGTTGACAGCCAACGCGCGAAACTATTGAAACTATCTCGTCAGCTTTTGCCGGCGGCGTCGGTAGATTGTCATCGCAGACACATGAGCACACGAACACGTATCGCCGGCGTCCTCGTCGTCGTCGCCCTCGTCGCGGCGGCGTCGGGGACCGGTCTGGCGGCGGTCGATACACAGCAGGCACAGGTACAAGAACAGACGCAGACACAGACGCAGACACAGTACTGCACGTATCCGAGCAACGGAACTTACGAGTCGTTCGGAGTGAGCAATCTCTCCGCGCCGTCCGGCGTCGAAGCCGGTGAGCCGGTGACGGTGTCGGCCGATATCACCAATCCGAACGACGTGCCGATGATTCAGTGCGTCGAGTTCCGGCTCGAAGGCGACGTGGTCGAACGGACCGGCTGGGCGCTGAACCCGAACGAGACCGAGACCATCGAGTTCGACGTCAACACGACGGACCTCGAAGACGGGACGTACATCCACGGGGTCGAGACGCGCGACTTCGGCGAGCTGGCGACGCTCACCGTGGGCGAACAGCCCGAGCCCGAACCCGAGGAGCCGACCGCGACGCTCCAGTTCGACGACCAGGAGTCCGACGGCACGAACGTGACCGTCGCGAACGCGAACCTCTCCGACGGCGGCTACATCGCCATNAGTTCGACGACCAGGAGTCCGACGGCACGAACGTGACCGTCGCGAACGCGAACCTCTCCGACGGCGGCTACATCGCCATCCTCGATGAGGACGGTTCCGTGGTCGGCGCGACCGACTACCTCGACTCCGGCCCGCAGGAGAACGTCACCGTGCCCCTCCTCGAACCGCTGAACGAGAGTGCCAACCTGACCGCGCAGGCACACCTCGACACCGACGACGACCAGACGCTCGACTTCCTCACCTCCAACGGGACCGAGGACGGTCCGTACACCATGAACGGCACGCCCGTCACCGACGACGCAGTCGTGACCGTCAGCGAGGAGCCGACGAACGGAACCGACGAGCCGACCGCGACGCTCCAGTTCGACGACCAGGAGTCCGACGGCACGAACGTGACCGTCGCGAACGCGAACCTCTCCGACGGCGGCTACATCGCCATNAGTTCGACGACCAGGAGTCCGACGGCACGAACGTGACCGTCGCGAACGCGAACCTCTCCGACGGCGGCTACATCGCCATCCTCGATGAGAACGGCTCGGTCGTCGGCGCGACCGACTACCTCGACTCCGGCCCACAGGAGAACGTCACCGTGCCGCTCCTCGAACCGCTGAGCGAGAACGAGAGCGTGAACCTCACGGCGCAGGCGCACCTCGACACCAACGACAACCAGACGCTCGACTTCCTCACCTCCAACGGAACTGAAGACGGCCCGTACACGGTCAACGGCACGCCCGTCACCGACGACGCAGTCGTGACCGTCGGTGAGGAACCGACGACGGAGGAACCAACGACCACTGACGAACCGGAGACGACGACCACTGACGAACCGGAGACGACGACCGCTGACGACGAAACGACAACCACTGACGAACCGGAGACAACAACCACTGACAACGAAACGACGACCACTGACGAACCGGAGACAACAACCACTGACGACGAAACCACGACCGCTGACGACGAAACGACAACCACTGACGACGACACGGAAACAGCACCGCCGACCGAGACACCCGTGCATAACGAAACGGAGAGCTGAACCGCCGACTACCGGCCGACTCGGACCCACCACCGGGTCGGCTCGGAGCTATCTTTTCGCGGCGAGCGCCGGCCCGACCGGCCCGACCGAAGTCAGCGACCGAGCGCCGCGAGCAGGCCGTCGGGAACGCTGAGGAACCCGAACCAGACCAACAGCACCACGAGCACGGTGTAGCCGACCGAGATGGCGAAATCTTTGGTGAACCGTCGGGCGGTGTACGGATGTGACTCGGCCGAGACTGCGTCGACCGCGCCCTTGTGAAGCAGGACGAACCCGATGACGTTCGTCAGCCAGTAGCCCGCGACGACGCCCGGAAGGAACCAGCTTCTGGAGATGAGGCTCACCGCGACGCCGAACGCGTAGGCCAGGGGGAGGTTGACCACGAGGTCGTTCCACCACGAAAGCGGAGATAGAACGAACCCGATAGCGGCCAGAATCCCGCCTTTCACGCGCCGCCGTTCCATCCGGATAGATGTGCGGCCAGCGGTAATAGTATTGTGAGCATATGCCACGCGCCGTCTCGGGCGCGGCGGGAGCCGCGAGCGTCAGTCCGCCGCGCTCGGGCCGCCGCCGGCGAGCGCCTCGACGAGCGTCGTGAGGTCGGGAACGGTGATGTCTGGCTCGGGGCCGAACGGTTCCCACGGCGACGCTTTCCGGTCGACCCAGACGCCCTGCATTCCGGCGTGTTGCGCCCCCATCACGTCGAACCAGCCGGCGGTCGCGTGGGCGATTTCGTCGATGGGCGTCCCGGTCCGGGCGGCCGCGTGGCGGTAGAGCTCCGCGTCGGGTTTGAACACTGCGACCTCGTCGGCGCTGACGACGCCGTCGAGGAGGTCGCGGATGTCGGCGTGGTCGACCATCGAATCGAGCATCTCGGGGTTCCCGTTGGAGACGACGTAGCAGTCGTAGCCGGCGTCGCGGAGGCGACCGACCGCGTCGCGCACGTCATCGAACACGTCGAGTTCGTGGTACACCGAGAGAATCTCGTCGCGCTCGCTCGCGGAGACCGACACGCCGTGGGCGTCCAGCGCGTACTGGAGCGCCGCGCGGTTGACTTCGTAGAAGGGTTCGTACTCGTCGACGTGGTTGCCGACGAACGTGTATTCGAGCGACCGCGACCGCCACAGCTTCGAGACGGGTTCGGGGTCCTCGACGCGCTCGGCGAGCGCTTTCTCGGCGGCGTCGACGTCCACGAGCGTGCTGTACGAGTCGAACGTGACCGTAGAGACGCGGTCGGGGTCGAACGACATACGCGACCCTACGGCGACACTGATGTTAACGATACGGCGGTCGCGCGGACGCGACGGAAAAAAGACCGAAGAATGGGTCGGCGCTCCTGACGAGCGCGACGGGCGGGTGGCGGCCGGCTCAGTCGCCTCCCTCCCCGTCCTCCCAGAGGGTCACGAGGATGACCACGTCCTGCATATCGAACGCGGGACTGTGCGTGTCGGTCGTTCCGAGTTCGAACAGGAAGATGGCCTGGTTGCTGTCGAGCTCCATCGTCTTCCCGTCGTCGCTGATGTAGGGTGCGACGAACTCGGCGGCGTCGTCCTGTCCGTTGTAGCCCCGTATCTTCGGGACCCGGTCGCCGTCGCGGAGGACCGCGACCTGTCGGTGGTCGACCGACGAGTCGGCGGTGACGTAGCCGTCGGTGGCGGCGATGATGGCGAGCGAGTCACCGGCGTCGCCGGCCACGCTGAACGAGTGCGACCGGCGGTCGTTCACGTTGTCCCAGTCCGCGGAGTGGTGCTGCTCGCCGTCGACGACGAAGGTGACGGAGACGGGCACGTCGTGCCACCCATCCGTGATAGCGCTGCCGAGCAGTTCGAACTCGCCCGTGAAGTCGTCCGACGGGACGACCTCGCCGTCGTCGATGTCGAAGTCGTCTTCGGGCTCCGGCGTCGGCGCGGTGGTGTTTCGGACCTCGTAGCTCTCGCCCGTCCCGCGGACTTCCAGCGGGAAGGTGACCGTCGCGCCGGGGCCGGACGCCCCGTCGAGGGTGACGGTGACGGTGTCGCCTTCGATTTCGGTCACGTCGTCGGGCGCGGTGTACGTGAAGCTCGCGCGGCCGGACTCGTCGGTGACGGCGGTCGCCCCGGCGGACGGGGCGACGGTGCCGCCGAGCGGGGTCGACGGGCTGACGGTCAGCGTCGCGCCCGCGGCGGGCGCGCCGTAGCGGTCGAACGCGCGGACAGTGAGCGTCTCGCGGCCGCCCGAGGGGACCGCGGCGTCCTCGCCTTCGACCGCGACCGCGTAGGCGGCGGGGTCGGGTTCGACGGCCTCGCCGACGCCGAGACGGGCGACGCGGAAGTCGTAGCGGACGCCCGCGTCGAGTTCGATAGTGACGACCGCGTGGTCGCCGCTGTCGGCGTAGGAGACGACCCGCGCGTGGGGTTCCTCGGCCATGAGCTCGACCCACGCGTCCTCCGAGAGGTAGGTCGGCACCGAGATGCGCACCGGGTCGGTGGCGCTGTACACCGGCAGCGACTCGGAGCGCACGGAGACGGGCGCGAGCGCCACGGTGTCGCCGGCGGTCGTGTGACCGTCGAGGTCGCCCTCGAAGAACACGAGCGTGACGGTCGTGCCGCGGACGAGCGACTGGCGGTGAACGACGGGGGTCCCGTCGGTTTCGAGGTACGAGACGCCGCTTTCGAGCACCATCCGCGCCTCGTCGCGCTCGGCGTAGTCGGCCTCGTAGACGATGGCTCCGGTCTCGTAGGTGCGGGTCGTGCCGTCCCAGAACACCGCTTCGGGACCGACCGCGGAGACGCCCGTGACCGTCACGGTGTCCGCGCCGTCGACCCGGAACGTCCCGACGCTGTCGGGCGGCGAGACCACGAGATACCGCTCGGGGTACGACACGTCCGAGTCGACCGCGACGCGGCTGCCGGCCTCGACGCCGGAGGCGCGGAACACCTGCGAGTCGAGCGACGCGAGGTCCGTCGAGACGCTGGCGCTGTGGTCGGCTTCGTCGCCGGCGGTCCAGACGGGGGTGCCCGCGAGTTGGACCACCGCGATGACCGACACGACCAGCCCGAACGCGAAGACCAGCCCGAGGATTTCCGAGACGCCGCGGGAGTCGAGAGAGAGGCGAGACACGGCTCAGACCTCCACTTCGGGCGCGTTCAGTTCTGGCGTGTCCTCGTCTTCGATGGAGGAGTCGGGCAGGTAGATGCGGACCGCCGCGGTGATGACCACGTCGTCCTCGGCGGAGATGGCGGCCTCGCGGCCGCTGACCATCCCGCCGTCGGAGGTTATCACCACGTCCGTCTTGGTCGAGGCGATGTTCGCGCCGACGACGAAGACGTTGCCCTCGGCGTCGACGGCGATGTCGCCGTCGCCGAGCATGACCACGCCGTTGAGATTGACCCCGCCGCGCGCGGAGGCGACGTCGAGCGCGCCGTTGTCCTTGACCCCCGAGAGGCCGGCCCCGGCGAGGTCGACGCCGTCCGCGCCGTCGATTCGGATGTCGCCCTTCCCGCTGATGTCGGCGCTCCGGGCGCTGACGAAGCCGTTCGTCGAGACGATGCGGAGGCTGTTGCTGTCCTGTGCGACCGTCACCCCGGCGTTGTCGAGGTCGATGTCGCCGCCGGCCTCGATGGAGAGGCTGGCTTTGCTTCCCTGCGTGACCGACGCGCCCGAGAGGTCGATTTCGTCGCCCGCGGTCACGGTGATGTCCTGGCCCGACACCGAGGTGACGCTCACGCCGACCGCGGCCAGCGAGCCGCTTCCGGCGTCGATGTCGACCCGGCTGTTCGAGCCGGTGGCGACGACGTCGACGTGGAGCGAGACGCCGTCGCCCGCGAGGGTGATGTCGCGGTCGGAGACGATGGTTCCGGTGCTCGGCGGGACGACGAGCCGGTCGGTTCCGGCGTCGTATTTCACGTCGCCGCCCGTGCCGGTGTCGTTGACGCGGTAGTCCGCGCCGTCGAACTCGCCGTTGCCGTCGACGTCGGCGTAGACGAAGCCGGGGTCGTCGACGGCGGCCACGAGCCCACGGAGCGGGTCGGTGACGCCGCCCTCCCGGAGCTGTACGTCGAAGGTCACGCGGTCGACGGTCGCGCCCGAGGCGTCCTCGACGACCACGTCGAACGCGTCGTTGACGACGCCGTCGACGCTTCCGGTCGCGGTGTAGACGAACGTCGCGCGGCCGTCCGAATCGGTGACGGTCGAGACGGTGCCGGTGTCACGTGCGACGATGCGCCCGCTCTCGGCGGTCAGGCCGGGGCTGGCCGTGACGACCGCGTTGGGGACGGGGTTGTTCTGCGCGTCGCGGACCTCGACGACGGCCCGGTGGCTCGCACCCGGCGGGACGACGGCGTCGTCGCCCTCGATGTCGACGATGTAGGCGGGTGCTTGGAGCGCGCCGGGGGTGTCGATGCCGACCCGCGAGAGCCGCAGGTCGTACGTCTTGCCGGGTTCGAGTTCGACCGTCAGCGTGTTGGAGTCGGGTCCGGTCGCGTACGAGATGGAACGGACGTTCGGCTCGTCCGCAAGCAGGTCGCGCCACGCGTCTTCGGAGAGCCGAGTGGGGACCGAGATGGTGATTGGCGCGCCCGCGTCGGTGACGGTGATGTAGTCGGTGCCGGCGCTCAGGGGGACGACGCCGAAGGTGGTCGCCTCGCTCGTCGCGGTGTCGATGTCGCCTTCGAGGAAGACGAGCGACACCTTGGTGCCGTCGACGAGCGACTGGGTCGCGCCGACCTCGCTGCCCGCGTAGGCGGTGTACTGTGCGGTCCCCTCGTGGACGAGCGACGGTTCGCTCTGGAGGTACCGGTAGTCGGGGCGGTAGACGAACTGCCGGGTGTCGAACGCGTGTTCGGAGCCGTCCCAGTAGGTTCCGGTCTCGCCGGTCGCGACCGCGCCGGAGATGCGGGCCGTCGCGGGGTCGGTCGTCCGGAGACTGCCGGAGCCGGCGGCGGGCGAGACGAACAGCGCGCGGGTCGGGTAGTCGACGCCGGCGTCGAGGGTCGCGCGGGTCTGCCGGCCGTCGACCGCCTTCGAGACGCTCTCGTCGAAGGCGGCGAAGTCGGTTTCGGCGGCCGTGAGGTGTTCGAACTCGGTCTGTTGGTTCCACGCGGGGACCGCGGAAACCTGCACCATCGCGACGAGCGAGACGACGAGCGCGAACGCGAGCATCGTGCCGAGGATGGCCGAGGCTCCGCGGCGGTCACCGCGGAGGTGCGAGCCGCGGCGGGCCGCGCCCGCGACGAACCCGCGCAGTGCGTGCCTGCGGGGCGATTCCGTGTGTTTGGGGGAAGTGTTGTGAGTCATGGCCTTACACCAGTGCGAAGGCGACGAGCGCCAGCGCGGACAGTCCGAGGGCGTACTTCAGCCCGCTGAGGGCGCTGTTGTCGGCCAGTTTGCCGGCGAGGAGCCCGCTGCCGACCGCCTGAATCAGCGCGGAGTGGAAGAACACCACGTGGAAGTTCGCCAGCGGCACCGACGAGATGCCGATGGGGAGCGACTGTCCGTTCGACGCCGTCGTGGGCACGGACATCTCGGCGAGGGGGCCGAGGTAGCTCGCGCCGAGCATCAGGATGACGAACAGGTAGACGAAGTACCCGATGACGACGATGGCGATGTACGAGCCCATCGCGCGACGGCGGGACTTCTCCAGTTTGTAGCGGTTGCGGGTGTCCTCCGCGGCGACGCTGAGGACGCGCGAGAGGTCGCCGCTGGTGCGGCCGCCGCTGGCGATGAGTCGGATGACCCGCGAGAGCTGCGGGACGTTGAGCCGGGTGGCGAACGCCATGAGCGCCGCGTGGGCGTCGTGGTTCCAGCGGATGTCGTTGCGGAGCGCGCGGAGTTCGTCCGCGAGCGCGCCGGTCGACCAGCGGGAGACGAGCGCGAGCGACTCGACCAGCGAGATACCCATCTGGTTGGCGCTCGACAGCAGGTTCAGCGTGTCGGGGAAGCGCCGTTCGAGCGTGCGCTCGCGGCGGGTCCGCAGCTCGTGGAACACCGTCAGCGGGACCGCCACGATGGCGAACGGGAGGACGACGTACCAGACCGTCGTGTTGTACGGGTTCGCGAGCATGGCGTCGAGGGTCGGCGTCGCGAGGCCGAGCGCGTAGACGGCGACGACCGACAGGAGCGCGAGGGGAACCGTGGCGACCGCCGAGAGGTACGGCTGGCGGCGCATGATGTCCAGCGGGTCGCCGATGAGCGTCCGAAGCTCGTACACCGCGTTTTCGAGGCGGTAGTCGTCGAGTCGCTCGTCGACGAAGCCGCCGTCGGAGGCGATGTCGTCGCTCCCCCAGCGGGCTTCGCGGGCGCGCTGGATTTCGCGGCGCATCGCGCCGAGGAAGTCGACCGCGACCGTCCGAATCTCTTCGAGGACGGTCACGTCGTGTTTCGTCCGGACCGTGTCCTGCGTGTACGGCGAGGAGAGCACGTCCACGAGGAGCAGGAACAGCCCCATCCCCAGCGGGAAGATGAGGTAGTTCAGCGCGTACAGTTGGACGAGCGTGTCGCCGCCGAGGAAGCTGATGACCATCAGGGTGACGATGAGTAGCAGCGGCGCGGCGACGAACGCGGCGACGAACACCTCGGAGAGCATCGACAGCGTCTCGATGAAGTCCTCCTGTTCGTCGCGGGCCTCTTCGAGGTACGTCGCGGACTCGCGGTCGAGGAAGGCGGTCACGTCGCCGCCGGAGTCGAGGACCGAAAGCAGGTCGTCGAGGAACTGCTCGAAGTTAATCGAGGGCGTCAGGTTCCGCGAGTTGCGGAGCGCCGTGAACAGGTCGTTACCGAACAGGTCCATGTCGCGGGCGATCATCTCGAACTCGCGGGACACCTCGCCGTAGTCGGGCGCGTCGGCGACGGAGCGGATGACTTCGAGGAAGCTCATCCCGCCGTGGCTGAGCGCGTACATGTAGACGATGGCGTGCGGGAGCAGGATGTCGATGCTGCGGCCGCGCATCTCGGCGCGGCTCTTGGGGAGGTAGTACCGGGCGTAGTAGGTCCCGGCGGCCGCTACCCCGCCGACGAGGGCGACCAGGGCCGCGCCGAGGATGGGCACCTTGTAGGGGGCAAGCGGGGCGACGTACCCCGCCGCGACGCCGAGGCTCACGGGGCTCGACGCGTTCGCCAGCACGCCCGTGCGCGCGAGGACGAACGTGAGCGCGAGGCCGACGAGCGAGCCGAACGCCGCGGTGACGAGCGCCAGCTTCATCGACTGGGTGAGATACAGGTCGTAGGTCGTGCCCACGCGGGTCTGGTTCAGCCAGCGCTGGAGGTCGCGGTGGCCCGCCGGGTGGCGCTTGAAGTACGTGCGGACGTAGCCGTAGCGCTGGCGGAGTCGCTCGACCTCCTCGGGCGACTCGTCGAAGTGTTCGCGCGGGAAGTACTGCTCGACCTCGTAGTCGGGCAGGGGAACCGACGCCGACGAGTCAGCGGCCATCGGTGGCCTCCCGGTCGTCGTCGGTCGCGGTCTCGTCGTCTGCGCCGGCGTCGTCGGGCGACGCGTCCGAGGCGTCCGAAGCATCCGATGCGTCCGAAGCGTCATCGGCCGGCGCGGGGCCGGCTGCCGCGATTTCGTCGAACTCGACGGCGTCCGCGACGACAGCGGAATCGGCTTCCGCGTCGTCTGCGCCGGCGTCGGCGTCGTCACCGACGACTTCCCAGTCGGTCCCGACATCGTCGGGGTCATCGGATTCGTCGGCGGCGTCAGCCACCTCATCGTCGTCGGCATCGTCGTCCGCGCCGTCGTCCAACTCGATATCGAACAGGTCCGCGAGCAGGCGTTCGGTCTCGGGCGAGACCTCGATTTCGTCGTCGAAGTCGTCGGCCGCGGCGTCGTTTCCGTCGGCTGCGGCCGCGTCATCGGCGTCGCTCTCGTCGGCCTCGTCGACGGAGACCAGCGAGGTCTCGGCGTAGACGTGCGCGAGGAGGCCTTCGCGGTCGCGCTCGAAGCGGCGAATCACCGCCGAGACGGTCCGGTAGTCGTCGACGCCCGAGGCGGCGATGTACCGGAGCACGTCGGCGCGAACGTCGAGTTCGTGTCTGAGATCGGCCTTCGTCCAGCCGCGCTCGGCGGCGATTTCGTCGAGGACGACCGAGTCGCCGACGCGCTCGTGAGCGTCGTTCTCGGGGTTGCGCTTGAACACGTCGCGGAGTTCGACCTCGCCGTCGTCGTCGACGCCGGCGATTTCGGTGACGGCGATGTTCCGGCGGGTCCGGTCGCCGTCGAGGTGAATCTGCTTTTGGACCGAGATGATGTCGAGGTCAGAGAGCATCTGGGCGGGCACGCCGAGGGGCTCGTTGCGCATGCGGTGGACCACGCCCTCCGAGGAGTCGGCGTGGAACGTCGTGTACGCGGTGTGGCCCGTGGCGATGGAGTGGAAGAACGTCAGTGCGACGCGTTCTTCCGTGCGAATCTCACCGACCAGCAGGTACTCGGGGCGCTGTCGGAGCGCGGCCTGGAGGAGCGCGTACATCGACACCTCGCCGCGGCCGTCGGCCGTGAACGTGTCGCGGGTGACGGACTGAATCCAGTTGTCGTGCGGGAGGGTGATTTCGCGCGTGTCCTCGATGGAGACGACCTTCGCGTGGCCGGGGACGAAGAAGGACACCGCGTTCATCGAGGTGGTCTTCCCGGAGCCCGTGCCGCCCGCGAAGATGAGCGAGCGGTTGTTCTCGATGGCGAGCCAGAAGTACGCCATCTGCTCGACGCTGAAGGTGTTCCAGCGCACGAGGTCGACCGGCGACAGCGGCACGTCCGAGAACTTCCGGATGGTGAAGTTCGACCCGCGGGTGGCCACGTCGGAGCCGAGGGTCAACTGGACGCGGGAGCCGTCCGGGAGGCTCGCGTCCACGAGCGGGTCGGAGACGGTCACTTGCTTGCCCGCACGTTGCGCGAGGCGGATTGTGAACGACGAGAGGTCGCCGTCGTCGAAGACGACGTTCGTCGGCACGTCCCGGTAGACGCTGTGGAAGACGTAGACGGGCACGTCGTCGCCGTCACAGGAGATGTCTTCGATGCCGGGGTCGCGCATCACGGGGTCGATGCGGCCGAAGTGGATGAAGTCGCGCAGCAGGAAGTAAAACAGCTTCCAGAGCGACCCGTCTTCGACCGTCGCGGCGTGTTCGGAGATGATGTCGCGGGCCTCGTCGTCGAACACGTCCTCGCGGTCGCCGTCGGCGTCGAGGTCGCGGTACAAGAGGCTGTTGCGCAGAATCTTCGTCAGGTCGTCGCGCACGAAGTCCTCGAAGTCGTCGAGGCGCGGCTCGCTCACGTGGTACCGGTGTTCGCGCTTCTCGTGGTCGTACAGGATGGAGACGAACGCGAAGGGCTTGTTCACCCAGTAGTGTTCGACGGTCTCGACGCCGTCGAGGAACGAGAAGTCGAAGAACTGGTCTTCGATGAACGCATCGGAGGGAGCCGGCGCGAACGCCGTCTCGTCGTCGACTTCAGCGAAGAACGCCTTCACTTCGCGGAGGACGGCCTCCCGGAGCGTCTCCGGGCGGTCGTCGTCCGCGCCGTCGTCGGCGACGGGGTCGGCGGGGCCGTATTCGATGCGGTCCGACGCGGGGACCGGGAGTTCACTCGCGCGGGCGGCCATCGCCTCCGGCCCGGTCGTGGGGACCAGTTCGGCGGTGCCGGCACCGTCTGCTCGGAACGATTCTTCGCCATCGAGGCGGTCAGTTTGGGAGTTCTTGTCAGGAGACGCCATTCTCTGGAAATACTGAACGGTAGGAACGGCTGTAAGTATGGAGCGACTAGATATCCGAATTCGGCCGGTTAGGCCGGGGCTACCGCTGAATTCGGGGAACTAACTGGTTCGCTTTCGGCGGGGGCGAGACCGGCTGTCGCCCCCGAGATGACCCGACAACGGCTGGCAATCGAATGACAGTACTGCCCCTCGCGGCCGACAGCACCGGCCGACGCGTCGGCAAGAAACGGTGATATCATCGAAATAGGAGTGTTACCAATGGTCATAGGCCGTCTGCCGTCGGAATTCGCTCCTTCAGCCCCGTCGTGGCCTTGCGATTTCGGTCCTTCCTAGCGGATGGAAACGGGACGAACCTTCAAGAGACGAGGCGTTGTATGTAAGGATGTATTATGGATATTGCTGATATCGCCACTCCTGATTTCATCGAGGTCGACGTTAACGAGCGATTAGGCAAAGTCCGCTCCATCTTCGAGCGGGAAAACCCTAAGGGAATCATCGTTCAGGACGACGGCGAGTACGCGGGCGTCATCGGTGAGAAGCAGCTCATCAACTCGCACGTCGAAGACAACACCAAAGCGGCCGCGCTGACGAAGGCCGTCCCCAAGATAGACCGCCACGAGAACGTGCGCGAGGTCGCGCGGATGCTCGTCGAGGGCGACACGAAGGTCGCACCGGTCTACGAGGGCGAAAAACAGTACGGCATCATCACGCAGGACGCCATCCTCGAAGCCGTCCTCGACAATCTCGACGCGCTGACCGTCGAGCAGATTTACACCGACGACGTGGTCACCGTCGGCGAGCGCGACCACCTCGGGCAGGCCATCAACCGTCTCCGCGAACACGGCGTCTCGCGGCTGCCGGTCGTCAACGACGAGGGCCGCCTCGAAGGTATTCTGACCACCTACGACCTCGTCGAGTTCATGGTGCGCGACGAGGGTCGGCAGGGCAAGCAGGACCGCCGCGGCGACACCGACCGGATGCTCGACCTCCCGGTCTACGACCTGATGACCAGTCCGGCGCGCACGGCGACGCCCGAAGAGAGCGTCCGCGACGCGGTCGCGCGCATGCTGGAACACGACATCGCCGGGCTGGTCGTCACGCCCGCCGACGACGACGGCGCGGTGCTCGGCGTCGTGACCAAGACCGACGTGCTCCGCGCGCTCACCTACACCGAAGAAGAGCAGATGGACGTGCAGGTCACGAACATCGGCCTCATCGAGACGCTGAGCCGCGCCGACATCAACTCGGCTATCACCGAGGTCGCGGACAAGTACCAGCGGATGAGCGTGCTCCACGCCCACGTCCGCTTCCACGAGCACAAAGAGAAGCTCCGCGGCACGCCGCTCATCCAGTGCCAGATTCGGCTCCGCACGAGCCACGGCCAACTGGCGGGCAGCGGCGAGGGCTACGGCGCGGAACACGCGTTCCACGTCGCGCTCGACAAGCTCGAACGCAACGTGCTCGAAGTCAAGGGCTTCGAGGCCGACGAGCGCTACCGCGGCCAGCTGCTCCGCAAGCTCAACGAGCTGTAAGTCGCAGCCTCGCCGGCGCTCACCGGGGCGCCCGAACGGGAACGGAAACGAGAACGGGAACGGAAATCGGAGACAGGAGCGGGAGTCGGCCGGGTCATCTCCCCGGCCGCGTCGACCCCTTTTCTACACGTCAGTCGCGGAGAGCCCGCGGTCGGTTATCTTGAACGTCGCCGTCTCGCCGGCGGGTTTCGCGCGGTGCTTTTCGAGCGTCGCCCGGCGGTTGCCGCCGCGGAAGCGGTCGAGGCGGACGACGGTCCCGGTCCAGTGTTCGAGGGTGTGGCCGCCGAGCGCGCGCGTCCGGTCGGAGTCGGGGTCGGCGTACACCTGGTTCGTCAGGACGACCGCGAGGTCGTGTTTGCGCGCGAGCGACAGCAGGTGGGTGACCTGCCGGGCGACCCGGCGCAGCGCCTCGCCGCCGTCGCCCTCGGCGGTCCGTTCGAGCCGGTAGAAGCCGGTCGCGGAGTCGAGGACGATGAGGTCGGCGCTGGCGGCGAACTCCTCGGCGTCGCGGACGGCCTGCGCTTGGTCCTCGAAGTCGTACGCCTCGCTTATCATCAGCCGCGAGGTCACAGACTCCACGTCCTCGGGGGCGACCGCCTCCGCGAGCTGTTGGAAGCGGTCGACCGACAGACCCTCGGTGTCGATGTAGACGACGGTGCCGCCCGCGGCGGCGACCCGGACCGCCGCCGAGAGCGCGACGTTGGTCTTGCCGGCCGCGGAGGGACCGTACACCTGCGTGACGGTGCCGCGTTCGAACCCGCCGTCGAGGAGGTCGTCGAGCGCGTCACAGCCGGTGGAGACTGACTCTGTCACGTCAGGAGGTGAGTGCCACCGGCCGAAAAAGACCCCGGTCCACCCCGGTCGTCGCCGGGCCGCCGCCGGCGCGCTCCGGCATCGCGCGGTCACCGAGCCGACGCCGGCTCCCGACCGCCGCGAGCGCCTCGCGCACAACGCTTTATTCGTCGCCGTCGCCAAGAGGCTCCCGTGATAGTCGTCGCCACCGCGGACTTCGACCTCTACCACGAGGCCGTGTCCGAACTCCGGAGCCGAGGTGTCACGTTTACGACCGTCGAGCCGGGCGACTCGCTTCCCGAGCGGGCGCGCGTCCTCCTCACCGGCCCGGACGACGACCTCGACGGCACGGGCTCCGACGGAACCGTGACTCGCGTGACCGCCACGGGCGACGACGTGCGTCGGGCCGTCGACGAGGCGCTCGCGAGCCTTCGCGGCGACGGCGGACAGACCGTCGTCGGCGTCGACCCCGGAACGAGGCCGGGAATCGCGGTCCTCTCGGGCGAGACGGTCGTCGCCGCGTTCCACGTCCCGCTTGCGGACGCCGTCGAGGTCATCCGAGAGGAGACCGACGACGCGGTCGACCCCGTGGTTCGCATCGGCGACGGCGCGCGCTTACAGGGCGCGAAGCTCATCAACGAACTCGACGGCGTCGCGGTCGAACTCGTCGACGAGACCGGGACGACGCCGTACCTCGGCAGCGGCGCGCGCGGCATGGGCGACGTGCTCGCCGCGGTGAACATCGCCCGCCGGGACGGCGAGCGCATCGAGTCCCGCGAGATAGAGCCGACCGAGGGCGAACTGACGCGCATCAAGGCGCGCTCCCGGGAGGCATCCGAAGACAACCGCACCATCGACGAGGACCTCGCGCGGCGCGTCGCCGGCGGCGAACTGAGCATCGACGAGGCGCTGGACGAACACCGCTCGCGCGAGGAGTGAGGCGGTTAGGAACCGAATAATCGGTCCCAGTTCCGTGTCCGTGGCTCACTCGCCGGCGTCTGACGCCACCGCGTCGACGGCGCGGCGCATGATTTCACGGACGGGAACCCCGGTCTCGTTCGCCACCGCGAGCGCGTCGTCGTACTCGGCGCTTCGGTCGTAGACGACGCCGTCGGCGTCGCTGGCGACCTTCACGCTCACTTCGTAGTCGTCGCCGTCGATGTCGAGCGTCGCCGTCTCGAACTCGCGGCGGGCGGTCCAGCGGTGGCCCGCGCCGTGCTCGCGGATGCCGAGCGTGCCGGTCTCGACCGCGAGGCGGTAAGCGACGCGCTCGGCGTCTTCCGGCTTGACGACGACCTTGACGAGGTGGCCGGGGCGGGACTTCTTCATCGTCGTCGGGACGACGGTCACGTCGCGCGCGCCGGCGTCTTTCAGGGTCGCTTGGAGGCTGCCGAGGACTTCGGGCGGCGCGTCGTCGAGGTTCGTTTCGAGGACGGTAATCTCGTCGCGGACGAGCCGCGAGCCGCCGTCGCCGACGACCGCCCGCAGGACGTTCGGGTGGTCGGGGAACTCCCAACCGCCGGCCCCGTAGCCGGACGACTCGACCGACATCGACGGGAGCGTCTCGACGCCCTCGGCGAGGTGCGCGAGGATGGCCGCGCCCGTGGGAGTGAGCAGTTCGGCCTCGACGGGGCCGCCGCGGACCGACCAGTCAGCCGCCGCGGTGATGTTGAGCACGGCGGGCGCGGGGACCGGGTAGGTTCCGTGGCTCATCTCGGCCTCGCCGCCGCCGACGGCGACCGGGCCGGTGACGACGCGGTCCACGTCGAGGTCGTCGAGGAGGAGACAGACCCCGACCACGTCGGCGATGGCGTCGTCCGCGCCGACCTCGTGGAAGTGCGTCGCGTCGAGGTCCGTGCCGTGGACCTCGGCCTCGGCCTCGCCGAGCACGCGGAAAATGGCCGTCGCGTCCGCGACGACGCCCGACGGGAGGCTCATCGACTCGACGAGGTCGACGACCTCGGGGTAGGTCCGGTGCGGACCGTGACCCTCGGCGTGGGTGTGGTCGTCGTGGGAGTGCGAGTGACCGTGGTCGTGGCCGTGCGAATGTTCGTGGCTGTCGTCGCCGTCGTGGTGAATCTGCTCCTCGTCGTGAGCGTGGTCGTGGTGGTGGTACTGGTGCTGATGGCTGTGTTCGGCGTCGTCGGAGTCTGCTCCGTCGTCGCCGTCGGCGCGCAGGCGACGGTGGTCGTCGCCGTGACCCTCGCCGCGGGGGTCGCCGCCGTCGGCCTCCGCGAGGAGCACGTCCACCTTGGTCGCGAGGATGCCGTTTTTGTCGACCTCGTGGACGCGGTAGGTCACGTCGAGGGCGTCTTCGACGGGCGAGAGGACCGACGGGTCAGCGCCGGCGGCGACGAGCGCGCCGAGGAGCATATCGCCGCTGGCACCCATCCGGCCGTCGAACGCGAGGAGTCGCATGCGTAAACCGTGGTGTTCGAGCGTAAAAACGCCAGCCATCGACGCGCCGTTCCCTGTCCAGTCGGCAGGGATTAGTAGCCGCCCGCCCTACGGTGTGCTAGGCTGTAACCACGAGAGGACGGTGCCTCGGGCCGACCGGGGAAGGACTTATCCGATGGCCTCTCACAGGTATCAGCATCCCCGCGAGGTAATCATGAACGAAGTCCAACTCGAAGTGGCGAAAGCGTACCCGAACGACTCGGGGCGCGGTATCGCCCGTCTTGATCCGGACACCTTGCTCCATCTCAAGCTCTCGCCGGGAGACATCATCGAGATCGAGGGAGGAAAAACGACCGCCGCGAAGGTGTGGCGGGCAGACCGGCAGGACTGGAACACGGATACGGTCCGAATCGACGGGTTCACGCGGCAGAACGCCGACGTGGGCATCGGAGAGCGGGTCACCATCCGCAAAGCAGAGGCCACGAAGGCCGACAAACTCGTGCTTGCGCCGCCGGAGGAGGCGAGCGTGCAGTTCGGGTCCGACGCGGCCGGCATGGTCAAACGGCAGATTCTCAAACGGCCCGTGGTCGAACGCGACATCGTCCCGGTGATGTCGAGTACGAACCATCCGTTTATGCGGTCGCCCGGACAGGCGATTCCGCTCATCGCCGTCGAGACGAAGCCCGAGGGCGTCGTCCTCGTCACCGAGGACACCGACGTGGAACTCCGCGAGGAGCCAATCTCGGGCTTCGAAAAGGCCGGCGGCGGCATCACCTACGAGGACATCGGCGGCCTGACCAACGAGATTCAGCGCGTCCGCGAGATGGTCGAACTGCCGATGAAGCACCCCCAGATATTCAAGAAGCTGGGCATCGAGCCCCCGCAGGGGGTGTTGCTCCACGGGCCGCCGGGCACCGGGAAGACGCTGCTCGCCCGCGCGGTCGCCAACGAGACCTCGGCGAGTTTCTTCTCTATCGCAGGGCCGGAAATCATCTCGAAGTACTACGGCGAGTCCGAACAACAGCTCCGCGAGATATTCGAGGACGCCAAAGAGGAGTCCCCGAGCATCATCTTCATCGACGAACTCGACTCCATCGCGCCCAAGCGCGAGGACGTGACCGGCGAGGTCGAACGCCGGGTCGTCGCCCAGCTCTTGACGATGATGGACGGGCTGGAAGCCCGCGGTCAGGTCATCGTCATCGCGGCGACGAACCGCGTCGATTCGGTGGACCCCGCGCTCCGCCGGCCCGGTCGGTTCGACCGCGAAATCGAAATCGGCGTGCCGGACGAGGAGGGCCGCAAGGAAATCCTCCAGATTCACACCCGCGGGATGCCGCTTTCGGACGACGTGGACCTCGACGACCTCGCTGACGACACCCACGGCTTCGTCGGCGCGGACATCGAGGCGCTGACCAAGGAGGCCGCGATGAAGGCGCTGCGGCGCTACCTCCCCGAAATCGACCTCGACAGGGAGGACATCCCGCCGAGCCTCATCGACCGCATGGTCGTCAAGAACGACGACTTCGGCGGCGCGCTCGGCGAGGTCGAACCCTCGGCGATGCGCGAGGTGCTCGTCGAGATTCCGAAGGTGACGTGGAACGACGTGGGCGGGCTCGAAGGGCCCAAACAGAAGGTCCAAGAGAGCGTCGAGTGGCCGCTGACGACCCCCGAGAAGTTCCAGCGGATGGGCATCGAGGCTCCGAAGGGCGTGCTCCTCTACGGGCCGCCCGGGACGGGGAAGACGCTCATTGCGAAGGCCGTCGCCAACGAGACGAACGCGAACTTCATCTCGGTGCGCGGCCCGCAGCTGCTGTCGAAGTGGGTCGGTGAGTCGGAGAAGGCGATTCGGCAGACGTTCCGCAAGGCGCGGCAGGTCTCCCCGACCATCATCTTCTTCGACGAGTTGGACGCGCTCGCCCCCGCCCGCGGCAACGACATGGGCAACAACGTCTCCGAGCGCGTCGTCAACCAGCTCCTGACGGAGTTAGACGGCCTCGAAGACGCGGGCAACGTCATGGTCATCGCGGCGACCAACCGCCCGGACATGATAGACCCCGCGCTCATCCGCTCGGGCCGGTTCGACCGCCTCGTACTCATCGGCCAGCCCGAAGAGGAGGGCCGCGAGCAGATTCTCGACATCCACACGCAGCAGAGCCCGCTCGCGCCGGACGTGAGCCTCCGCGAAATCGCGGAGATAACCGACGGCTACGTCGGCTCCGACCTCGAATCCATCTGCCGCGAGGCGGCCATCGAGGCGCTCCGCGAGGACTCCGACGCCGAAGAGATAGAGATGCGCCACTTCCGCAAGGCGATGGAGTCGGTCCGCCCGACCATCACCGAGGAACTGATGCGCTACTACGAGGACATCCAAGACCAGTTCAAAGGCGGCTCCCGCGAGGGGCTGTCGCCCGACACCCGCGACGGCGGCCGAATCGGCTTCCAGTAAGTCGGGCGGCGGTCGACGGGGCCGTTTTTTCTTTGTTTCCAGTCCGCAAAAACAGGGAGCGACGCGTCGGCGTGAGACGCCCGCTCAGAACAGCAGCGAGTCGTCGTTGTCTATCATGTAGAGCGTCCGCGCGGCGACGTTGACGGCGTGGTCGCCGATGCGTTCGAGGTCGCGCACGGTGAGCAGGAGCCGGCGCACGTCGACGAGGGCGCTTTCGGGGTCGAGGTCGCCGTCGCCCTCGAAGTCGTCGCCGCTCATGAGGTCGCGGACGATGCTCTGGGAGGCGGTGTCGCACATCGCGTCGAGGTCGTCGTCGCGCTCCGCCACGGACTGACAGAGGTCGGTGTCCTCGGTCTCGTAGGCGTCCATCGCCTGGTCGACCATGTCGAGGGCGGCGTCACCGATGCGGCGGATGTCGACTTCCGCGTACACGTCGTTTTCGGCGTCGATGGCGTACTGCGCGAGGTTGGTCGCGAGGTCCCCGATGCGTTCGAGGTCGGTGATGATTTTGAACGACGCCGCGATGAACCGCAGGTCGCCCGCGACGGGCTGTTGGAGCGCGAGCAGGTCGATGCAGTCCTGTTCCAAGTCGAGGTAGATGCGGTTGATTTCGTGGTCGCCCTCGATGACTTCCTGTGCCTTCCGCTCGTCTTTGTCTTCGAGCGCGTCGAGGGCGTACCGGACCCGTTCGGCGGCGAGTTCGCTGAGGTACAACACGTCCTCTTCGAGCTGATTGAGGCGAGATTGGTACGTGTTTCTGGCCATACGTGACGTTCCGACAGGCGAAGTGAAATTCCTTGTGATGGTTTCGGTGGCCGCGCCGCCGATACCACCCGAACGACCGTGTCGGATGCGCGACGGCGGGACGCGGCCGTCGCTCCGCGGGTGCGAATCGAACGTCGCACGGAAGCGACCCGAGGGTCGGGCGAGCGCCGGTGAGCGCGGGCGGCGGAGTTATCCGAACTTGCCGGTGATGTAGTCTTCGACGCGCTGGCTCTCGGGGTTCTCGAAGATTTTCTGGGTGTCGTCGAACTCGACGAGTTCGCCGCCGGTGAGGAAGACGGCGGTCTTGTCGGAGATGCGCGCCGCCTGCTGCATGTTGTGGGTGACGATGACGACCGTGTAGTCCTCGGCGAGCTCCTCCACGAGGTCTTCGATTTGCGAGGTCGCCACGGGGTCGAGCGCCGACGCGGGCTCGTCCATGAGCAGCACCTCGGGGTCGGTCGCGATGGCGCGGGCGATACAGAGGCGCTGTTGTTGGCCGCCGGAGAGGTCGAGCCCGGACTCGTGGAGGCGGTCTTTCACCTCGTCCCAGAGGGCGGCGCGCTTGAGCGACTCCTCGACGACCGCGTCGTAGTCGGCGTCGATGCCCTGAATCTTCAGGCCGTAGACGACGTTCTCGTAGATGCTCTTGGGGAACGGGTTCGGCGTCTGGAACACCATGCCGACGCGGCGGCGGAGGGCGACGGGGTCGACGTCGTCGTCGTAGACGTTCTTCCCGCGGAGCGTGAGTCGGCCCTCGACGCGGGCGACGTCGATGAGGTCGTTCATGCGGTTGATACAGCGGAGGAACGTGGACTTCCCGCAGCCGGAGGGCCCGATCATGGCGGTCACGCTGTTTTCGGGGATGTCCATCGTGATGTCGGTGAGCGCGTGGTCGTCGCCGTACCAGACGTTGATGTCCTCGGAGCTGATGACCGTCTCGACCCCTTGGCTCACCGAGTTCCCCGACGCAGAGAGCCCGTCGCTCACGTCGGTTTCGACGAGCATCTCGTCGTTCGTCGGGTCCTCTGTTCCGTTCATGGCTTGCTGTTCTCCCTCGGGTGCTTTGTCTCTTTGGCTCATTGGTGATGTTCAGGATTCACTTTCGAACTTGTTGCGCAGGACGATGGCGATGGAGTTCATGGCGAGGAGGACCGCCAGGAGGACCACGACGCCCGCCGGGACGGCTTTCGTGTAGAAGTCCTCGCTGGCGAACAGGCTGGACCACGCGTACACCTGCAGGGGCATCGCGCTCACCTTCGAGGTGAGCTCCGTCGGCAGGTTGAAAAGCACGTTCGGCGCGCCGATCATGATGAGCGGCGCGGTCTCGCCGATGGCTCGGCCGAGCGCGAGGATGGTCCCGGTCAGGATGCCGGGGAACGCCTCCGGGAGGACGACGTTCTTCACGGTCTGCCAGCGCGTCGCGCCCATGCCGTAGGACGCCTGCCGCATATCGCTGGGGACCGCGCGAATCGCCTCGCGCGAGGAGATGATGACGATGGGCAGGATGAGGAGCGCGAGCGTCGCGCCGCCGATGAGGACCGTCCCCGTCGGCTGGCCGAGGTAGGTGACGAACACGCCGAGCCCGAGCAGGCCGTAGACGACCGAGGGGACGCCGGCGAGGTTCGAGATGTTCACGTCGATGAATCGGGTGAAGGCGTTGTCGGGGGCGTACTCTTCGAGGTACACCGCCGCGCCGACGCCGAGCGGGAACGAGAGGGCGGCGACCGTCGCCATCAACAGGATGGAGCCGCCGATGGCCGGGTAGAGACCGGCGTTCTCGGCGGTTCCGCTGTGGGCGCTCGTGAGGAACTGCCAGTCGACCCACGACTGCGGGCCGGCGAAGCCGAGCACGTCGACCGCGACCGCGCCGACGAGCGAGCCGCCGATGACGACGGCCGCGAGCAGGAGGCCGATTCGCTCCCGTTCTCGGGTGACCGCCGCGCCGCCGGCGTACGCCAGCGTGGGAACGAACGCGACCGACGTGACGACGGCGGCGGCGTTGGCGTCGACGCCGAGCGTCGGGCCGACGACGGCCGCGAGGCCGGTCAAGAGGAGCGCGGACGCGCCCGCGGCGAGGCCCGCGGTGGTGTCCTCACGGATGCGGGCGACGTACTGGCCGACGGCGACCGCGGCCACGCCGCCGAGGACGAGCGTCAGAATCACCCAGTCGGCGGGGACCACGGGAAGTTGGCGGACGATTTCGGGAATACTGTGGAAGTAGCCCGGCACGCCGACGAGCGAGAGGACGAACGCGGCCCCGGTCGCGGCGACGCGGAGGGTGAAGGAAATCCGCTGTTCGTACTTCGTCAGGACGACGACGAGCGCCGCCGGGACGAGGAGGCCGACGACGTACGAGAGGCCGGTCAGCGGCGGAACGATGTCGACGAAGACGATGGCGACGCCCCCGCTGAACAGCAGGAACACCGCGAGCATCCCGACGACCATGCCGCCGAGTTTGAGCGCCGGCACGTTCCGGCGCGCGAGATAGCCGCCGACGACCGCGGCGGGGACGACGAGCGTCAGGAAGAAGGTGAGATGCCAGCCGGGGTCGGCGGTGAGCGGGCGAATCGCGTCGTTGGCGACGTAGACGAGGAGGACCGCGAGCGTGACGATGCCGAACATCGTCGCGGCCAACAGCAGATACCGGAAGACGGTCCCGGTGGTTCGGCTAACCTGTCCGAAGCCGTCGATGTAGCCGGAGTCGGTGTCGGTCGCCATCTCAGTACGCCTCCCGGTAGCGCCGCGAGACGTAGTCGCTGATGACGTTCATGACGAGCGTGATGACGAACAGCACGAGGCCGATGGCGAACAGGCTGCGGTAGGCCAGCCCGCCGCCGGTGATGTCACCGGTGAGAAGCTGGACCATGGCGGCGGTCATCGGCAGCGCGCCTTCGAGGTACGACGCGGGGTTGAGCGGGTTGAGGAACTTCGCCTGCGCGCCCGCGGCGACGGTGACGGCCATCGTCTCGCCGATGGCGCGAGAGAGCGCGAGGATGAACGAGGAGAAGATGCCGGACAGCGCGGCGGGGACGACGATGCCGGTGGACACGTCGAACTTCGTCGCGCCCATGCCGTAGCCCGCCTGCCGGAGTTCGTCGGGGACGGCGGACATCGCGTCCTCGCTGATAGAGGCGACCATCGGGATAATCATGATGCCGACGACGATGCTCGCAGACAGCATGTTGAACGTCCCGATGCTGGGGAAGACGACTTCCAGCGCCGGGGTGATGTAGATGAGCGCGAAGAAGCCGTAGACGACGGTCGGGACGCCGGCGAGGATTTCCAGCGCGGGCTTGAGAACCGACCGAGCCTGCGCGCTCGCGTACTCGCTGAGGTAGATGGCGGTGGCGACGCCGAGCGGGAGCGCGATGATGGCCGACCCGATAGTGACCATCAGCGTCGAAGACACGAGCGCCAGCACGCCGAACTCTTGGCTGTGTATCTGCCACGTGGTTCCGGTGAGGAAGTCGACGATAGAGGCCGTCTCCCCCGCGACACCCATCAGCGGGGCCGTCAGCGTGAAGAACTTGGCCGCCTCCGTGATGAGGAGTCCGACGATACTGAGGGTCGTCACGACGGACAACGCCGCGCACAGGAAGAAGAACGACCGCGTCAGTAGCTCACGCGGCGCGTTCTCCGTGTTCCGCGTGAGGTCGGTTTCGAGGTCATCTGTGCTCATTGGTTGGATTGAATCGTGGTGTATGAAAAAGCGCTTCGTTAGCTGATTCTGTCGAGAAAGCGGTTAGTTGGCTTCCTCGATGGCCGCGTTGAGGGTGTCGAGCATCTCCTGTTGCTCGTCTTCGCCCAGCGGGACGTAGCCGACCTCGTCGGCGACGATTTCGCGGCTGGTGGAGTTCTCCATCCAGTAGCGGGCGAACGCCGCGACGTGGTCCTCCGCGAGCGACTCGCGGGCGGGGTAGGTAAACAGCGGGCGGGAAAGCGGGTTGTACTCGCCGGACAGCGCGGTGTCGAGCGACGGTTCGACGAACTCGCCGGCGTCGTTCTCGATGGCGACCGCCTGCACGGCGTCGGTGTTCTCGCTGTAATACGCGAAGCCGAGGTAGCCAATCGCGTATTCGGAGCCTTCGACGCCCTGGATGATAGTGCGGTCCTGCTCGGTCGCGGAGTAGTCCTGACGGTGGCCCGGGCCCTCCTCCCCGATGATGGCCTCGATGAAGTAGTCGTAGGTACCGGAGGCGTCGGTGGGACCGTAAATATCGATTTCCTCGTCGGGCCACTCGGAGTTGACGTCCGACCACGTCGTCGGAGTCGACTCGGCCGAGAAGATGGTCCGGAGCTGTTCGACGGTGAGCCCCTCGCCGATAAAGTCGTTGTCGTTGTTGACGATGACGGTCAGCGCGTCGGTTGCGACCTTGAGTTCGACGGGCGTCACGTCGTTGTCCTCGCACTGCGTCTCTTCTTCGCCCTTGATGGGGCGCGAGGCGTTGTTGAAGTCGGTCTGCCCCGTACAGAAGTAGTTCGCGAAGCCGCCACCGGAGCCGGTGGACTGGAGGTTGATGTTGACCTCCGAATGCTCACTCTGGAAGCGCTCGCCCACCGCGGTTGCGAGCGGGAACACCGTCGAGGAACCGGCGATGTCGATGGTTCCCGAAAGCTCGTTGCTCCCGTCGCCCGACGAGTCCGTTCCCTCGGAGTCGCCGCCGGAGCTCCCGCCCTCGCCGCCGGTGTTGTTCTCGGTACACCCGGCGAGTCCCGCGAGACCGGTCGCGCCCGAGGCAATCAGGAACTTACGCCGCGAAAGAACGCTGTCCGAGTTACGCGTCATCGATTTTGAGGAGCCGATTTTTCCGTAAATACTCTGCTATGACGACTATATAGTGATACATTCCGGTATGTCCCCAAGGGATGCTAGCGTGTAACAAGAGCGGAGTAAAATCGACGAAAACAGCCGATTACCCCATTCATGGCCGTCTAGTGCGCGAACTTTCTCCGACGTGTCAGAAAACGCGGGGCGCTCGGGGCGACGGACGCGGCGCAAAATGACTACTGAGTGGGCGGCAGTTCGCGCTCGAATCGGCACGAGTCACGTTCGGTCGCGCTTATCACATAAAAACGAACCCCAATATATAGACATAGACAGTTTTATTGTGGATTGAGAACCACCCACGGACATGGTCGAAACCCGAAAGGTGCAGGTGACGGGCGGTTCCACCTACACCGTCTCGATTCCCAAAGACTGGGCGACGGACAACGGCGTCTCGGCGGGGAGCGAAGTCGAGTTCTATCCGGAGGGCGACTCGCTGTTCTTGACGCCCCGTTCCGAGGAGGAACGCACCGAGGGCACCCTCGACATCGCGACCCTCGAAGGCGACGAACTCACGCGCGCCGTCATGACGATGTACGTGAGCGGGTTCGACATCATCGCGCTGGAGAGTTCGCGCATCACGACCGACCAGCGCCGGACCATCCGCGAGGCGACCCAGAGTCTCGTCGGTCTCGAAGTGCTCGAAGAGACGCGCGACCGGGTCGTCATCCGCGACCTGCTCGACTCCTCCGAGCTCTCCATCCACAACGCGGTCACTCGGATGCGACTCATCGCGCTTTCGATGCTCGAAGACGCCATCGCGGCCATCGCCGAGCAGGACGACGACATGGCCCGCGATGTCATCCAGCGCGACGACGACGTCGACCGCCTCTGGATGGTCGTCTCCCGCATCTTCCGGGCGACGCTCCGGACCCCGAAGGCCGCAGAAGAGCTCGGCCTCCCCCGCGAAATCTGCTTCGACTACCAGTCCGCCGCCCGGCAATTGGAGCGCATCGGCGACCACGCGACCAAGATTGCCCACCTCTCGTTGAACTTCGAGGAGCCCGTCGACGGCGAAATCGTCGAGGCGATTCAGGAGCTGTTCAAGGAAACCGAAAGCGTCGTCAACGGCGGGATGGACGCGCTGTTCGCCGAGGAAAGCGACGAGGCGAGCCGCCTCGCCAACGAGTCTCGCGAGGCCGTTCAGGCCATCGACGCCAGCGCCCGCGGCATCGACGAACTCCTCCGGGACCTCGACCCGGCGCGCGCGCAACTGCTCGGTCTCATCGTCGACTCCGTCTCGCGGAGCGCCGACTACGGCGGCAACATCGCCGAAACGGCGCTCCAGAAGGCCGCGCCGACGCCCTGACCGGCCGACCCGCCGCGTCGGGTCGCACGATTCGATTCAGCACCGTCCAGTTCCGTTTTCGACTTCGACCAATCGCGCCCGTGAGCGACGGCCGCGCGGCTCGCGGGAGTAAAACAGTCGAGCCGCGCCGAAACGACGACGCGGGGAGAGAGAGTTACTCGTCGTCGACGACGACGGCGTTGACCTGTCCGTCCTGACCGGGGCGGGAGGTGACGCGGGCGCGACCGGCGCTCGTGTCGATGATGGAGCCCTTCGTGATGATGTTCCGGCGGGCGTAGTTGACGTTCGACGGGTTGTCGACGACGCCTTCGATGTCGGCCTGCGTCACGTCGGCACCGTCTGCGACCTGCGCGACGTTCGTCGAGAGGGCGCGGAGCTTCTCGTTGTTGCCGCGGGAGTCGATAATCTGGAACCGGGGCTCGCCGACCGTCGTGGCGGCGGGTTCGCGGCCCAGCTGGTATCGCTTCTTGTTTCGGGACGGCTTGCGCCGACCGCCGGTCCGCTTCCGCTTGGAGCGTCCTTGGTCCTTCATACGGGGTAAAAACCTCGGTGACTACTTGAATCGCTCGAATCGGTGCTCGGCGGAGACGGGTGCCACCACGTCGCTCGGAGGCGGAGGCAACACAAACCGTTTAGTTCGCCCGCGCCCGCCGTCGAAGCGATGAGTCTCGACGTCACCGTCGCCGTCCCCTTCCGGCAACACGGCTCGACCCGCCTCGGCGAGGGCGAGTTCGTCGTCGCCCTGTCGCTCGACCGCGACTGGTTCTCCCCGGACCAGGCCAAGCGCCTCATCGACCTCGCGGCGGGTCGCGGCCTCGTCGAGCGCGACGACGGCGAGGTCGTCGCGACGTTCGACCCCGCCGACGTACAGATTCCCGAGGAGTTCGAACCCGACGCCGCCGTCCTCCGCGAGCAGTCGGCGTTCGAGCGGGTTCTCGACGCCTGCGTCGCCGCCGGCGTCGAAAAGCAGGCCGCCGTCGCCGGCATCAACGAGCGACAGTCGCGCCTCGGCGTCACCGCCGAGGCCGCCGCGGTGCTGTTCGCGCGCGCGAACGACGTGAACGTGGACGACGCGGCCGAGAAAGCAAAGCGGTCGCTGGCCGAGTAGCGCCGGCCAGTCGTTCCCTTCTCTCCGCCCGCCGCGAAGCGATACCCCGAAACCGTCCGGGCGCGAACGACCGGCATGGTCGTCGATTCGCTCTCCGACGGGACACGCATCGCCCAACTGCTCGCCTCGGAGGCCACGGGCCACGAGGACGCCTTTTCGGTTCTCTCCGTCGTCGATTCCGACCCCGACGTGGAACCGACCGACGACGGCGCGCTCGCCTACGCGGTGGCCGCCGAGGGCGAACGCGTCGCCGAGGTGTACGTCCAACCGGACCGCGCCCGCGTCGAGTTCCTCGCCCATCCCGACGTGACCGCCGAGGCCGCCTCCGAGGCGGGGCTTCGCGTTCGCCCGAAGGCGGTCCGCCCGCCGCGGACGCTCGTGTTCGTCGAGGACGGCGCGCAGGTGAAGTGGGCGCTCCCGGCGTTCCGTGCGCTGGTCACGGCGCTCGGAGCCGAGGAGCGAGAGGAAGACCGAGAATAGACGCTCTCGCGCGACCGGTTCAGAGGTCCGCGAGGAGCTTCGGAAGCTCGGCCGGCAAGTCGTCGTGGTGGATATGTGCGATTGCTCGCGGGTCGGGGTCGTCACAGCCGTCGCCGAGCACCTGCACCGGAAGCAGCCCGGCGTCGTGCGCGCCGGCGATGTCGTGGTGGACGCTGTCACCGACGTAGACGGTCTCTTCGGGGGCGGTTCCGAGGTCGTCGAGCAGGGCGTCGAACGCCCGCCCGTCCGGCTTGCCGGCGGGGAGCGCGCCCGTCACGAGGGCCGTATCGAAGTGGTCGCGCCACCCGAGTTTGTCGATTTTCGCCTCCTGTGCCACGACCGGGCCGTTGGTGAGGAGACCGACGCGGTAGGTCGTCCGCAGGCCGGCGAGCATCGCCTCGACGCCCTCGACGGGGACGACCGCGTCGGTGATTCGCTCTCGGTACGCCGTCGCGACTCGTTCCGGGTCGACTGGAGAGCCGTGCTCGTCGAGGAGCGCCTCGAAGATGGGCTCGCGCGTCTCGCGCGTGAGGTTCTCCTGGTGTGCCCGGAGGTACGCCTCTCGGGTCAGCGGGGGCGCGCCGGCCGCCGCCGCCGCCTCCGAGAGGATCGTCTCGCGGTCCCGCGTCGGAACCGCGAGTGTGTAGTCGAGGTCGAACCCGACCGCGCTGACAGACATCGTCGGTGAAGCGTTGGCAACGGAGCGGTATGAGCGTGCCGGGACCTGTCGAGGGGGCGACCCGTCGCACGCCGGTTCTCCCGGTCCCGTCGGGGTGACTCCCGCCGCCGACGACAACCACTATACTCGTCGGCGACGACGCCGAGATATGACCCTCGACCCCGTCCATGTGGACGACATCGCGTCCATGGCGAGCTCCATCGCTGACTCGGTCGACGACGCCGACTACGACGACCTCGCGCGGACGGTCTGGGAATCGTGGCTCGACCCTCTCGAATCGCCCGACGGAGGACTCCCAATCGTCGAGCCGCTCGGCGAAAAACGGCTCCACGCCGCGGATATCGACGACGTGGCGCTCACGGAGTCGCCGTTTCCGACCGTCCACGGCCTCGACTCGGGAACCATCAACCCGACGACGTTCAAAAACGGACTCGTCCTCGACGTGGCCCACGCCGCGATGGCCGCCGAGCCGTCGGACCTCGACCTCCACCGCCACCGCTCTATCGTCATGGCGGCGCACACCCACGACCCGGTCCAGTTTTTCGACACCGACGAGTGGCTCCACTCCGACGAGGGCTACGGCCGACGGCGCGTGCTGAGCGTCCCGCGGGTCAACCGCTACGCCGAGGGCGTCGTCCACGCGCTCGCGCTCTACCTCGCCGAGAGCGCCCACGCGCTCGAACACGCCGACGCCGTCTCCGACCTGCTCATCCTCGACGGGCCGGTGTATCCGAAGGAACTCCTGAACTGGCGCGACCGCGACGCCGAACTGAAGGACCTCGCGCGCGACGCGAAGCCGAAGGCCGTCGTAGAGAACTACGTCCGACTCGTCGAGCGCTTCGTCGAGCGGGACGTGCCCCTCGCCGGCTTCGTGAAGAACCCCGGCGCGAAACACGTCGTCCGCACGGTCAGAACACAGCTCGACGGAAGCGACGCCGGCAGGCGGCCGTGGGTGGACGACGCCGCCTTCTTTGTCAGCCTGCTCGAACGCCGCGAGGGAGCCGACGGCGACGAGCGTCGCACCGACGAACTCACGTTCACGAGCTGGTTCGTCTCGCGCGGCGGGTCGGACCGCCAACTGAGCGCCGAGGGCGAGGCGTTCGGCATCGAGCGGAAGCTCGACCCCGAGGCGTACACGGTGACGTTCTTCGTGCTGTACGACCCCCGAACCGACGTGTGCTACCGAGTCGAAGCGCCCTACGCGTTCACGAAGGACCCCGACCGCCGCGCCGACCTGATGCACCACGTCGTCCGCGACGTGGCCGCCACGCGCGGGCCGCCGCTGGCGGTCGAGAAGGCCGACGAACTCGCGCGGGTGAGCGTCGGTGAGAAGGCGGCGCTCAGGCGCAAACTCTCCGATAAGCTCGATTCGGACCAGATGAAAAGCTACGACAACATCCGCTGGGTCGACGCCGACGAGTGAGGCCGTCCCGCTGGAGGGCGCAAAGCGAGCCGACTACCCGCCTCAGAGCGACGTGTCTCCCTCGGGAGAGCCCTCGTCGGCGGAGCGGCCCGCCGCGTCGGGCTGTTCGTCCTCCGGCGTTCCCTCCTCTTCGGGCCTGACGACCTCGACCCGCACGTCGTCGGCGGGGACGCCGACTCGGGCGAACTGCGTCTTGACGTGTTCTTTCGCCGCCGACAGCGCCTGCTCGCGGGTGTCGAAGCCGCGGGGGAGCGGCGTGTCGAAGGCGACGCGAATCGTCCGCCCGTCGATTTCGGTCTCCGAGCCGCCGCTTTCGACCTCGTAGAACTCGTCGCAGACCCAGACGTAGGGGGCGTCCTCGTCCGGCGCGCCGCGGTAGGTCGGCGCTTGCTCCCCCCGCTCGAATATCGTGCCGGTGAGTGCCGTGCCGCCGCCGTGACCGCGGACCAATAACATAGCCGGGCTAGGTGCGCGACACGGAAAAGTCGTACGCGACGCCCCGAGACCGCGGGATACGGGACCATCAGACACGGGACTGAGAGCCGCCGCCGACGCGTGGCTTTTTACTCGCCGCCCGCAAGCGTTTGAACATGACCGACCTGGGGGATTTTAGCGACTTCGCCGGCGACGACCCCGACGACACGTCCGACCCGAGTCAAGCGGACCGAGGAGCGGAAGCCGCCGGAAACGGGCGCTCCGAACCCGCCTCGGAGGGCGGGAACGCGGCCGACGGGGACGGCGTCGGTGGCGACGGCGTCGAAACCGACCCCGGCCACCGCGACGACGACGGCTCGACAGGCGCGACCGCTTCGGCAGGCGCGACCGACGACGCGGACGACCTGCGGTTCGACGACTACGACGCCGACCCCGTCGGCGACGAGCGGGGCGTCGGCGCGATTGCGGTCTCGCAGGGCCTGCGCGTGTCGGAGGACCCCGAGCGGACGGCGCTCCGGGCGTTCGTGACCGCGGGCAACCGCGAGCGCGTCCGCCTCGGGAAGTACCTCGTCGTCCCCTACCCCGACGACGAACTGCTGTTCTGCCGCATCGTCGGCCTGGAGTACGCCCAGGAGTTCCAGGCCGACGACGCGACGGAGATTCACGCCCGCCGGGCGATGCGCCGCCCCGCCGACGAGTTCGAGGAGCGCGATTTCAAGTTCATGGCCGAACTCGAACCCATCGCCGTCCTGTTTTCCGACGGCGGCGACCTCAAGCGCCGGATGGTCGACCGCGTGCCGAAACCGCAGGCGACGGTCGGTGAGGCCACCGACGCGACCCAGATTAAGACCGGCCTGAAGATTCCCGAGGCGGGCGTCTTCCTCGGCCACCTCTCGGTCGGCGGCGAGAAGGTCCGGACCGCGGCCCGGCCGCCGACTATCGACTACCGGCTGAACGACGACTACACCGACGGCGACCCGCTCGTGTTCCGCCACACGCTCGTCGCCGGCGGCACCGGGTCGGGAAAGACCCACGCCTCGAAGAACATCCTGCGGCAGTACCTCTCGGAGGAACGGAGCTACGAGATGGACGACGGCCGCGAGGTCCAGACCGCGGTCGTCCAGTTCGACCCGCAGGACGAGTACGCCCAGATGCACGACGACAACCCCGACATGGACGCCGAGACGGCCCGGCGCTACGAGCGCGAGGGCGTCGCTCACGGCGGCCACGAGGATACGGTCGCGCTCGTCCCCAAGATGGCCGGGTCGTCGTACCCCGGCGAGAACCACCGCGCCGAGCAGTTGGAGTTCACCATCCCCTTCTCGATGGCTCGGGACCTCCCGTGGCTCGTCGCCGGCAGCAGCCTCAACGACAACCAGTATCCGGCGCTCACCGAACTCCTGAACCGCTTCTTCCGGAACTACGGCGATTCGGGGACGTACAAGGAGTTCCTGACGTTCCTCGACGACCCGGCGCTGAAAGAGGAGCTTCACGAGTCGGGGCGGGTCCACGAGGCCACCTTCGACGCGGTGAAACGCCGAGTTCGCGGCGTGCCGAGCGGCGTCTTCGACCAAGATGCCCGGCCGATAACCGACCTCGACCACCAGCTCGTCCGCCCCGGCGGGCTGACGGTCGTGCCGACCTACCACCTCTCGTCGAGTCGGGCGAAGGAGCTGTTCGTCCTCGCGGTGTCGGCGCTGCTCATCGACGACAAGCTCTCGAACGACCCGTCGAGCGACCGCATCAAGGAGACGCCGGTCGTCCTCGGGATGGACGAGGCGCACAACTTCCTCACCGACGCCGACTCGGTGCAGGCGCGGAAGGTCATCCAGAAGTTCACCGAGGCGGCCAAGCAGGGCCGCAAGGAGCGACTCGGGCTGTTCCTCATCACGCAGGACCCGCAGGACATCGCCGACCCGGTGTTCAAGCAGGTGAACACGAAAATCGTGCTCAACCTCGGCGACGAGGACGCCATCAAGAGCGTCAACATCCCGCCGAACCTCGAAGACAAGGTGCCGTACATGGAGAAAGGCCAGATGGTCGTCTACTCGCCCGACAACTCCGAACCCGTCGAACTGACGGGGCTTTCGACCTGCGTGACGCGACACGGCGACTGAGCGCCCCAACGCGGCGCGGCGGGCGGATTTTTAGCCCGCGACCGAGTAGGCCGCGACATGGCCGAACACGTGCTCGTCCCAATCGACGGGTCGCCGCAGTCAGTCGCCGCGGTCCGCTTTGCCGCCTCGGAGTGGCCCGACGCCGAACTCACGCTGTTGAACGTCATCAACCCCGCCGACGCCGATTACAAAGAGCGGGCGCTCAGCGGCTCCGAGGAGTGGTTCCAAGCGGAGAAACGAAAGGCGAGAGAGACGTTCGCCGAGGTGAAAGCCGAAGTGGGACTCGTCGACGCCGACAGGCCGGTCACCGACCGCATCGAGGTCGGCAGCCCCCAGAAGCTCATCGTCGAGGTGCTCGACGACGACGCCGGCTACGACCACGTCGTGATGGGCAGCCACGGTCGGACGGGGGTCTCGCGCATCCTGCTCGGCAGCGTCGCCGAGGAGGTCCTCCGGCGGTCGCCGGTGCCCGTGACTATCGTGCGGTGAGTCCGAACGGGACCGCGTATCCGACCCCTCGGTAACACCGGCGTCACCTAGTGAGGCGATGATATGAGTCCTGCGAGCACACCGGAATCGGCCGGTTCGACCGGATTGCAACGCCCTATTTCCGTGCCGTCCCTGGGCGGCAACCGATGGAATTCACAGAGGTCGTGACGACCCGCCGCTCTATCCACGAGTACGCCGACGAGTCGCTCGATGACGAGACGCTCCGGACGATATTCGAAAACGCCGTGCAGGCCCCGTCGAGCTACAACCTCCAGCCGTGGGAGTTCGTCGTGCTGCGCGAAGACGAGACACAGCAGCTGCTCCGCGAGGCGGCCTACGACCAAGACCACGTCACCGGTGCCGCCGCGTCGGTCATCGTGCTCGGCAACAAGGACCCCGAAGCGCACGCCGAGACCGTCACCGACGACATGCTGGAGAAAGGCTATCTGCCGAGCGAGGAGGTCCGCGACGGCATCCTCGACAACATCGCCGGCATGGCCGACCTCCCCGAACAGGAGCGCCGCGTCTGGACCGTCCGCTCGACGTCGCTCGTCGCGATGTCGCTCATGTACGCCGCGTGGGACGAGGGCGTCGCCTCCTGTCCCGTCGGCGGCTTCGACGCCGACGCCGTCCTCGACGCGTTCGACATCGACGGCGAGCGGTACGAACCCGTGATGCTCCTGACGATGGGGTACCCCGCCGAGGACGCCGACGAACTGCAAGCGGAACGCAAGTACCGCCGCCCGGTCGACGAGGTCGTCCACTTCGAGAGCTTCGAGTCCGAACAGTCGGCTGACCCTGCGACCGCCGACGACTGAGGTCTCGACGCCGCCGCTCCCGGCGACGCTTTTGTGCCGCGGAGCGCGCTTCCGAGGCCGACGCCGCCGAAACGTAGATGAAACACGAAACGCGGAACGCCGACCGCGGACCTAGAAAATATTTGCCTGCTGGTAGACGCTGATGCCCTCGTTCGTGAGTTCGTAGGGCTTGGTCTCCCGGGAGTGGTTGGCGTCGCGTATCTTCTGAATCTCGATTGCGAGTCGTGTCTCCCGGAAGTCGTCGCCGCGGACGTACTGGAGGACGAACACGGCGTCCGAGAGGTACTCGACGATACCGTGGCGGGAGACGTACGGCGTCGATTGGTCCGCCTCGGAGGTGAGCATCGTCGTCACGCCGGCGTCCTTCAGCGACCGCGTGAAGTTGAACACCTCGCTGCGGCGCTTCGAGGGGTGGTCGTACATCATCTCCAGAAGCGAGACGGAGTCGAGGACGAGTCGGTCTGCGCCGAACTCCTCGACCAGCCGCGGGAGGTCGTTGCGGATGCTCGACAGGCTGTTGGCCATCTCCACGGGGTCGAGGTCGACGACGGCCAGTCGGCCGTCGCCCTCGTACGTCGAGAACTCCCAGCCCTTCTCGTCGGCCGTATCGAGGATGCGCTCGCGGCTCTCTTCGAGCGTGATGTAGACGCCGCTACCGCCGTCTTCGAGGGCTTTCCGGAGGAATTGTAGCCCGAACGTCGTCTTGCCGGTCCCGGCGCTCCCGATGGCCACCATCAGCGACCGTTTGGGGACGCCGCCGAGAATCATGTCGTCGAGCCCCTCGATGCCGATATCGATGCGGTCGATGTCGGAGTCGAGCTCCTCGTCGTCGAACGTCGGGGAGTCAGACCCCTCGGGACCGGAGCCGGGAACGGGACCGAATCCGAAATCGTCGTCGGACGAGTCGCCGCCGAACCCGCCGCCGGCGTCGGGCATCGGCGCGTTGTTGAACGCCGTGGCGAAGTCGGTCGAAAACGGGTCGTCGTCGCCGTCGAGTGGGTCGTCGTCGCGTGAGTCGTCGCCCGTACTGTCCCCGAACGGGCCGTCACCGGACGACAGCGGCTCGTCGCGCTCGTCGGCGGCGTCGACCCCTTCGCTTTCGGTCCCGAACTCGGCTCCCCCCGTCACCGACGAGTCCGGCGCGTCCGACTCCGCGGCCGAACCGCTGTCCGCGTCGCCTGCGTCGGTCTCGCCGTCGTCGGGTTTGCCGTCGTCACGCTGCTCGCTTTCCTCGGGGTCCGCGTCGTCTGCGTCGGTCTCGCCGTCGTCGGTCTCGCGGAGTGCCCGTTCGAACCAGTCGTCGTCGTCACTCACGGGAGCCACCACCGAACGACAGCGCGGCCGGCGTCCGTGCCTGCCATCACCACATGGTGTGTCGGCGTCGTGATGAACGTTTCCCGTGCGCGGAGCTACCACGCAGCGTCACCGGGGGCGGCGAGCCGAGAGGCGTCGGGACGAACCGAGCGAGCCGAGACCGGACGACGTGACGGTGGGCTTTTGCCCGGGGGCGTCAAACCGCGGGGCATGAAGGTCGGCATCGTCGCACAGAAGGGCAACAGCCGGGCCGCGTACCTCGCCGCGGAGACGAGCGAGGCGCTCGCCGAGGTCGACGCCGAGGCCGTCGTCGACGCGGCGACCGCCGAGGAGTTGGGCGTCGAGGGCACGCCCGTCGAGTCGTTCGACGACTGCGACCTCGTGGTGAGCATCGGCGGCGACGGAACGTTTCTCTACGCCGCCCGCGGTGCCGACGGCGTTCCCATTCTCGGCGTCAACCTCGGCGAGGTCGGCTTCCTGAACGCCGTCTCGCCCGCCGACGCCATCGACGAGGTGCTGGCCGAAGTCGCCGCGTTCCGTGAGGGGGGCCAGTCGGTTCGAGAGGTCCCTCGCATCGTCGCCAGCGGCGACGGCTGGGAGATGGACCCGTCGATGAACGAGGTCGTCGTCCACGGCCCTCGGCGGGGTCACGGCGGCGGCGCGGACCTGGAAGTCCGCGTGGACGGCTCGCTGTACTCCGGGAGCCACGCCGACGGCGTGCTCGTCACGACGCCCGCGGGGAGTTCCGCCTACAACCTCAGCGAGGGCGGCCCGCTCGTCCACCCCGGCGTCGAGGGACTCGTCGTCACCGAGATGGCGGCCGACGAGGGGATGCCGCCGCTGGTCGTCCCTCAGGGAGCCGCCGTGAGCGTCACCGTCACCGGCGCGGCGTCGGCGGTCGTCGTCGGCGACGGGCGGACCCGGCGGACGGTATCGCCGCCGACGGAGGTTCGCATCGAGCGGTCCGACTCGCCGGTTCGACTCGCCGGGCCGACCTCCGACTTCTTCGAAGCGCTCGGCAAGCTCGACTGACTGCGCCGCCGCCGACTACTCCGCGAGTTCTCGCTCCCGCTCTCGTTCTCGTTCGCTCTCGTCGCCCGCCGCCTCGGCCCGGGGCAGCGGCGTCCAATCGATATCGACCACGTTGTCGGCCCGCTTGCGGAGTCCGGGGCGGGAGACGACCTCGAACGTCCGGTTTTCCGTCTCGCGGGTGAAAAGCGAGTGCGCGAGGACGTTCGCCACGTCGGCGCGGGGGATGCTCCCGCGGACGGAGTCGCCGCCCTCCCCGACGACCACGTCGCCGGTCGCGGGGCCGTCGGTGAGCGCGCCGGGCCTGACAATCGTGTGGTCGAGCGGCGCGTCTCGGAGCCGGTTCTCGCTTCGTTCCTTCGCCGAGAGGACGCCCGCCGCCGTGAGAAGCGCGCGGAGCGACAGCGGGAGGCCGCCCTTCGAGTCGCCGACGCCGATGGAGGACGTGAGAACGAAGCGCTGTGCGCCGGAGGCGGTCGCGGCGTCCACGAGGTTCACCACGCCCGCGCCGTCGACGAGGTCGCCGCGGATGGTTTCGAGCCCCGCCGAGACGCCGACCGCGGAGACGACGGCGTCGGCGTCGAGGACCGCCTGACGGGCGTCGTCGGGGTCGAGCAGGTCTCCGACGACGACTTCGTCCGCGCCGCGCGCTCTGAGCTCCGACTCGGCGTCGGCGTCGCGGGTCAGCGCCCTGACGACGAGGGGCGTCTCGGCCAGCGCGTCGAGGACGTGTCGGCCCGTCCGACCCGTCGCACCGGCGAGGAGGACGCGACCGCGATTGCGTGCCATACCCGCGCATGGTGGCGCGGCTCAATAACCTTCGGGAACGCGTCAAAAGTCCGGGTCGGCGGTGAATCGAAACGTCGCGTCGGAGGGTTCGCGCGCCCTGTCGGCTCCTTACTGGCCCCAGTTGGCGACGACGCGCGGGCGCTCACCGACCGGGAGCACGTCGATGTCCTCGTCGGCCGCGCCGCGCGCTTCGAGGGCCGCCTTCGCGGAGGCGTACGTCGAGAAGTAGCTGACCTCCTCTTCGACGCAGTCGATGAGCGTGTCGCGGTCGCGGGAGACGACGAAGTCGAAGTCGCCCTCGCGGAGCATCGTCAGGAAGTCGTCGACGTCCCCGGGCGTGAGCACCTCGTAGTACTCGTCGAAGGCGTCGAGCAGTTCCTGTCCGGCCTCGCTGTCGGCGTCGGGGAACTCGGGGTCAGCGAGGTCGACGTAGACGGTGCCGTCGGACGGAATCGGGTCGTTAGCCGCCGACTGGGCCTTCTCGTAGGCCTTACCGAACGAGGTGGCGGTGCCCATGACCTCGCCCGTGGACTTCATCTCCGGGCCGAGACGCGGGTCCGAACCCGGCAGGCGGTCGAACGGGAGGACGACCTCCTTAACCGACACCTGCTCGGGAATCTGCTCGCTCACGTCGAGGTCGGCAATCGAGTTGCCGGCCATGACCTTCGCCGCGAGCTTTGCAATCGGGACGCCCGTCGCCTTCGAGACGAACGGGACGGTGCGCGAGGAACGGGGGTTGGCTTCGAGGACGTACACGTCGTTCGAGCCGTCCTCGTTCTGCTTGACCGCGAGTTGGACGTTCATCAGGCCGACCGTGTCGAGCGCGCTGGCGATGTCTTCGGTGACCTCGCGGACGCGGGCCATCGTCTCGTCGTCGAGCGAGCGCGGCGGAATCATACACGCGGAGTCGCCGGAGTGGACGCCGGCGGCCTCGACGTGTTCCATCACGCCGCCGATGAGGACGTCTTCGCCGTCGGAGACGGCGTCCACGTCGAGTTCGACGCCGTCGGCGAGGAACTCGTCGATGAGGATGGGCTTGTCGGGGGAGACGCGAACGGCCTCCTCGATGTACTCCTTGAGGTCCGCGTCGGAGTGGACGATTTCCATCGCGCGGCCGCCGAGGACGTACGACGGGCGAACGAGCACGGGGTAGCCGAGGTCGTTGGCGAGGTCGAGCGCCTCCTCCTCGCTGGTCGCGGAGCCGCCTTCGGGCTGGAGGATGCCGAGGTCGTCCATCAGGCGGTTGAAGCGGTCGCGGTCCTCGGCGAGGTCCATCGCGTCGATGGTCGTGCCGAGAATCTCGCAGTCGACGCCGCGGCGGTCGAGTTCGGATTCGAGCGGGTGGCCGATGTTGACCGAGGTCTGCCCGCCGAACTGGAGCATGACGCCGTCGGCGTCGATGGCCTCGATGACGTCGGCGACCTCCTCGGCCGTGATGGGCTCGAAGAACAGCCCGTCGGAGGTGTCGTAGTCCGTCGACACCGTCTCGGGGTTGTTGTTGACGACGTGCGCGTCGATGCCCATGTCGCGGAGCGCCTGCACCGCGTGGACCGAACAGTAGTCGAACTCGACGCCCTGCCCGATGCGGATGGGGCCGCCGCCGACGACGACGACGCTCTCCATGTCGCGGTCGACGCGGAGTTCGTTGCCCGCCGAGTCGCCCTCGAAGGGCCCGCGGAAGAACTCGGGCTTGCGCGCGGAGTAGTAGTACGGCGTCTGCGCGGCGAACTCGCCGGCGCAGGTGTCGACCTGCTTGTAGGTGCGGCCGGGGACGTTCTGTTCGACCTCTCCGACGCTCGTGCCGGTCGCCGCGGCGATGCTGGCGTTGGTGTGGCCGGCGGAGGCGGCGGCGGCGAAGTCGCCCTCGGCGGCGGCCTCGACCGCCTCGACGACGCGGCCGAAGCGCTCGACGTACCACTCGTGGATGTCGGTCAGTTCGACCACGTCTTCGGTGGTGTAGCCGCGCTCGAACGCCTCGAAGATGGCGTACGGGCGGTCGGGCGTCGGCGTTTCGAGGTAGTCGGCTTCGAGTTCCTCGTCGGACACCTCGTCCCAGTCGGCGGCGGGGTCGTACTCGGACGACCGCAGCGCCTTCAAAAGCGACTCCTCGAAGGTGCGCCCGATGGACATCGCCTCGCCGGTGGACTTCATGGCCGTCGAGAGCTCGAAGTCCACGTCGGTGAACTTGTCCTTGGGCCACCGGGGGACCTTCGTGACCACGTAGTCGATTGCGGGCTCGAAGGCGGCGGTGGTCTCGCCGGTGATTTCGTTGGTAATCTCGTGGAGGCGCTTGCCGAGGGCGACCTTCGCCGTGACGCGGGCGATGGGGTAGCCGGTCGCCTTCGAGGCGAGCGCGGAGGAGCGCGAGACGCGCGGGTTCACCTCGACGACGCGGTACTCGCCGCCGGGGGTGCCGTCGTCGTGCCACGCGAACTGGATGTTACAGCCGCCCTGAATCCCGAGTTCGCGGATGACGCCGAGCGCGGCGTCGCGCATCTCCTGGTGGCCCTCGTCGGGGATGACCTGCGAGGGCGTGACGACGGTGGACTCGCCGGTGTGAATCCCCATCGGGTCGATGTTCTCCATGTTGCAGATGATGATACACGAGTCGTCGGCGTCGCGCATCACCTCGTATTCGAGTTCGACCCACCCGGAGATGGACTCCGTGATGAGGACTTCGCTGTTGCGCGAGAGGCGGAGGCCCTTGCGGACCCGGGAGACGAGTTCGTCCATCTCGTGGACGACGCCCGACCCGGAGCCGCCGAGCGTGTAGGTCGTCCGCGAGATGACCGGGAGGCCGCCGACGGCATCGACGGAGGCTTCGACGCGCTCTTCGAGGGCTTCCTCGGTGATGTTCTCGACCGCCTCGTCTTCCTCCAGCGAGATGGTCGTCGACTTCGGGACGGGCTGGCCGATTTTCTCCATGCGCTGGCGGAACAGGTCGCGGTCCTCCGTCGCGTAGATGGTGTCGAGCGGCGTGCCCATGATGTCCACGTCGAACTCCTCTAAGACGCCTTCCTCCGCGAGTTCGGCCGTGACGTTGAGTCCGGTCTGCCCGCCGAGTCCGGCGATGACGCCGTCGGGGCGCTCGCGTTCGATAATCTCGGAGATGGCCTCGGTCGTGATGGGTTCGATGTAGACCTTGTCGGCCATCTCGGGGTCGGTCATGATGGTCGCGGGGTTCGAGTTGACGAGGACAACTCGCGCGCCTTCCTCTCGGAGCGCGCGGCAGGCCTGCGCGCCGGAGTAGTCGAATTCCGCCGCCTGTCCGATCTGGATTGGGCCGCTTCCGATGAGCAAAATCGTCCGGTCCTCCGTGCCTTCCTGAGGGCCGGTCGAGGTGTCCTCGTCAGTCATCGTCGGAATCCAATCCGCACATCGTAATAAGTCCGGCGAAAAATTACGAGGTCCGAAACTCGATTGCGAATTTCGAAAAGCTCGTCGAACGACCGTATCGCGGCCGGGGAAGGCTTTTGAGGGGAATCCGAGTAGCGGCTACGCATGCCCGCGGTATTCACGACGCCGCCGCCGCTCGACGCCGGAGACCGGGTCGCGGTCGTCGCGCCGTCGCGCCCCATCGACGAGTCACAGCTGGACCGTGCGTGCGCGCGACTCCGCGACGTGTTCTCGCTCGACCCCGTCGTCTTCGAGTCGGCCCGACGCGACTGGGAGTGGCTCCGGGACAACCCGGCGGGGCGCGCAGAGGACGTGATGGCGGCCTTCGAGGACCCGTCGATACGCGGCGTCATCGCGGTCACCGGCGGCGACGACCAGCTTCGAATCCTCCCGCATCTCGACCCGAGCAGACTGACCGCGTCGCCGACGCGGTTTTTCGGCTTCAGCGACAACGACAATCTCCGGCTGTTCCTCTGGACCCACGGCGTCGTGAGCTACGGCGCGACGCTCCACCCGACGCTCACCGTGGACCCCGAGCTACACCCATACGTCGAACGCTACCTGCGGCGCGCGTTCTTCGAGCGCTCCATCGGCGTCGTCGAGCCCGCCCCGGAGTGGACCGACGACTGGTTCGACTTCGACACCGAAGAACCGCGGGAGTGGCGCGACAACCCGGGTCGGACGTGGCGGGGCGACGAACGCGTGACCGGTCGGCTCTGGGGCGGGAACTTCAGCGTCCTGAAGTGGCATCTCCAGACCGACCGCTACCTCCCGGACCCCGACGAACTCGACGGGGCGGTGCTCGCGCTCGAAACCTCGGAGGACGTGCCGCTCCCCCGCGAGGTCCGGTACACGTTGCGGTCGATGGGCGAACGCGGCTTGTTAGAACGATTCGACGGCGTCGTGGTCGGTCGGCCGCGGACGTACTCGCCCGAACTGGAGTGGGAGCCGCCGGCCGACTACGGCGCGCAACTCCGCGCGGAGCTGCTGTCGGTCCTCGACGCGTACAACCCCGACGCCACGGCGGTGTTCGACGTGGAGTTCGGCCACGCCGACCCGACGGTGCCGCTCCCGCTCGGCGCGAAGGCGACGCTGGACCCGGCGGTCGAGCGGCTTCGAATCGACTGAAAAGCGGGGCGTCCCCGCCCGAGCGCTACACGTACGGCTCGGGGTCGAGGTCGCGCTGGGCGCGGTACTGGTCGACGAACTCGCCCACGTCGAACTGGAGCATCTTCGACTCGAACTCCGAGACGACCTCGTCGTCGTCGGCGTGGCTGACGGCGTGTTCCATCAGTTCCACGACGAGTTCGACGATGATCTCGTGGAGCCTTCGAGAATCGAAATCGGTTACCCAGACGATGCCCGCGCCGAGTTCGCCGTCCTCGGACACGTCCTCGGAGACGACGGCCTCGGGGAACTCCTCTAAGACGATACCCATGAGGTGGGCCGTCCCGAACTCGGGCATGTCGTCGCTCGTGGTCTCGATGGTCTCCTGGAGGATGTCGACGAGGAACTCCGGGAGGAAGCGGTCGGGCGGGTGGACGTCCATGACGACGGCGTGGCTGTCGCCGCACGGACAGTCGAACTCCCGTTTGCCCAAGTCGAGTTCCCGGACGCGCTTCGTCTCGCCGCAGGGGAGGTCCAAGACGGCCCCGCGGCCGCCGGGAACGCTCGGTTCAGACATACCCGTGGGTTGCGGTTCTCGCCGTTTAAACGTCGCGTTCTTCGGAATCGGCGCGAGCGAAAAACGAGTCGCGGACCGTCGGTTGCGGTCGGTCGGTCCGTCGGACTGTCGCGAAAAACGGCGGTGAGTCGGGCGAAACCGCCCGTCGGCATCCCCTCAGCGACGGCCCGAGACGTAGACGATGGGGCCGACGACGAGGAGCGTGATGCCGAGGAACATGTAGTGGGGCTTGGCCAGCGTCACCGGGGTCAGAAGGAAGATGAGCCCGAACAGCGTGGCGTTGATGCCGAGGACGTGCCGGGACTTCAGCGGCAGCGTTCCGACCGTCGACAGGACGAACACGAGCAACAGCGCCTGCCCGATGTTGTAGTCGAGCAGGAAGGTGTCTACGAGCTGAAGGGGAAGCATTCTTGTTTTCTCGGTCGGTTCGAATCGACTATCAAAGTTCCGTTATTCTCGTTGGAAACCGGCGGTCGAACCCCCGATATTGGGGCGACCGGGCGGTCGGTGCGGCCCCGGGAGTCGGTGAACGCCGCTGTCGGTGCGGGTGACGCCCGACGGACGGGGGCGCGCTACTCGGCCGGACCGGTGATGTCGAGCGGGCGAATCCACCCGTACCAGACGATAACGACCATGCCCGCGTAGCCGAGCGTGAACACGACCATCCCGAGGTCGTTGTAGCCGGCCTCGCCGAGGAGGCGTCGCGCCACGCCCGGGAGGACGATGCCGAGCGTCACGACCGCCGCGAGGAGGAGGTTCCCCCGCGACAGAAACGACTGCTTCATCTCGCTCATGAGCGGGACTCGGGACCGAGGCGACGTGAATCGCACGGTTCCGAGAGCGACCCCGAACCCCCGTCCCGACGCGTCCGAATCGCTCGACTGCGCGCCCACGGCACCGAAAACCTATATCGTCCCCCGACGCACCGCGGGTATGCACCTCCGTCCCCTCCCCGAGGAGCACCGCGAGACGTACCGCGAGTTCCTCAACTACGCCTTCCGGCCCGAGAACGGCCCCGACTGGTCGGACGAGCGACTGCCCGACCCGGAGAGCTACCGCCCGCGGGGGTTCTACGACGCCTCGCCCGACGCGCCCGTCGAGGACCTCGACGCGGCCGACCTGCGGACGGTGTGCGCCTTCTACGACTTCACGGCCCGCGTCCGCGGCGAGTGGCACCCGCTCCCCGGTATCTCGGCGGTCGCGTCACCCCCGGAGGCGCGCCGACGGGGCCACGTCGCCGCGATGCTCGACGCCCTCCTCGCGGAGTTCCGCGACACCGACCGATATCTCTCGGCGCTCTGGCCGTTCGAGTACGCCTTCTACCGTCGGTTCGGCTGGGCGACGGCGAACAACTACGCGAAGACGACGGTGCCGCCCGACGAGCTCGGGGCGGTCGCCGCCGACCCGGTCGGGAAGTTCGTCCGACTCGACGCCGACGACTGGGAGCGAGTCAAAGCCGTGTCCGCGGCCGCGGCGACCGAAGACCTCGCGGTGGACCGAAGCGAGGGCTGGATTCGCCACCGGCTGTTCCGCGGGTGGGGCGACGACCCGTTCGTCTACGGCTGGGAGCGAGACGGCGACCTCCGCGGCTACGTCGTCTACGACGTGACCGGCGACTGGGAGTCGCGGACGCTGTCCGTGGACGAACTCGTCGCCGCCGACGCCGAGGCCCGCGCGCAGCTGTTTCGGTTCCTCCGGGACCACGACTCACAGGTCGACGAGGTCGTCCTCTCGTCGGAACACGAATCGACCCGGCTCATCGACGACCTGACCGACCCGCGGGCGGCGACGGTCGAACTCAAGCCCGGCCCGATGGTCCGCATCGTGGACGTGCCGGCCGCCCTCGAAGCCGTCTCGTTCCCCGCCGACGCCGCCTGCGACCTCGTCCTCGCGGTCGAAGACGGCCGGTGCGACTGGAACGACGGCTCGTTCAGCCTCATCGTCGCCGACGGCGCGGCGAGCGTCGAATCGGTTGGCCGCGACGCCGACCCCGACGCGACCGTCGAAATCGGGGCGCTCTCGCAACTCCTCGTCGGCGCGCGGGCCGTCGAGGCGCTCGCTCGCACCGACCGCCTCTCGGTCGCTGATGCGGAGGCGGTCGACGCCCTCGCCTCGGTGTTCACAGAGCGGGACCGCTACCTGCGCGAGGGGTTCTGAGCGAGCGGAGCGTCGAATCCGACACCCGGCCGGGTCGGGTTTTTTCTCACCGGCCGCCGAAGTCCGGGCGTGGCATCAGTTCCGATTCTCGTCGGGTTCACAGTCGTCGGGGCGATTCTCGCGTGGAAGGGTGGCGACATGCTCGTGCAGGCCTCGGACCGGTTGGGCGCGTACTACGGACTCCCCGCCATCGTGCAGGGAGCTATCATCGCCGCCGTGGGGTCGAGCTTTCCCGAGCTATCGAGTATCGTCATCGCCACGCTCCGGTACCAGTCGTTCGACATCGGGGTCGGTGCGGTCGTCGGGTCGGCCGTCTACAACATCCTCATCATTCCGGCCGTGTCGGCGCTGGTCGGTGAGGGCCAGCGGCTCGCCTCGAACCGCGACTTAGTCTACAAGGAAGCGCAGTTCTACCTGCTTTCTATCGCCGTCCTCGTGCTCACGTTCTCGCTTGCGGTCATCTACCGCCCCGCCGCCGACACCGCGGGCCTCGACGGGTTCGTCACGCGCCCGCTGGCGTGCATCCCGCTCGGGCTGTACGGGCTGTATCTGTTCATGCAGTACCACGACACGCTGGAGCACCGCGCCGGGCTCACCGCCGTCGTCAACGGCGTGAACCCGAAACGCGAGTGGCTCGCGCTCGGCGGGTCGCTCGCGGTCATCCTCGTCGGAGCCGAACTGCTCGTCCGCGCGGCGGTCGGCCTCGGCGACGCCTTCGGCACGTCGCCGTTCCTCTGGGGGCTGACGGTCGTCGCCGCCGGCACGAGCCTGCCGGACACCTTCGTCAGCGTCGGAGCCGCTCGGCAGGGCAACGCGCCGATGAGCCTCGCCAACGTCTTCGGGAGCAACGTCTTCGCGCTCCTCGTCGCCCTCCCCGTCGGTATCCTCGTCGCCGGGGGCGCGGTCATCGCGTTCGAGGAGGTCGTTCCGATGATGAGCTTCCTCACGGGCGCGTCGGTCGTCTTCTTCGCCGTCCTCCGGACCGAGATGGCGCTGACGCGCGGCGAGGCGTACGTCCTCCTCGGAACCTACGCGCTGTTCGTCGCGTGGCTGGTCGCAGAGAGCCTCGGCGTGACGGGCGTTCTCGGCTGAGGCGACGCTCGGGAGTACTCACTCAGAAAACGGAAAACGGACTCGCCGCGGGAAGGGCAGTCGCGGCGAGCGAGGTTGATGATGACTGCACGCGCAGTCGGGGGTCGAGGGTCGGTCCGAATCCTGTTAGTCGCCGGGCGTGTTACCGCGCTGGTACCGGCCGACCATCTTCCACATCGCCGCGTCGAGGTCCTCGCCGTCGGCGGCGGACTCAATCTGGCGGTACAGGTGTTCGGAGACGTCGATGGTTGGCATCACCAACACGTATGGCGTGTACGGATTTAATACTACTGGGATACAGAACTGAGTAAATTTGCTCGGGAGGGACGGATGCGTAGCCACGGAACCGGGCGACAGCGCCGCCGCTCGGAGGTGTGAAACGGTTGGTGCCGAGCGAAACTCGGAGTGGAAGACGTGACAGAAGTCAGAGTGTTCGCTACTGCCGCGCCTGCCGGAGCGACGCACCGTCGAAGCGCTTCAACGCGAGTTCGCCCGCTTCGAGCGGGTCGACGGGCGTGTCGTGTTCGTCGTCCATGTGTTCCATCGCGAGAACACCGACGCTCTCGCGGGAGTCGGCCGTGGAGGTGTGGCCGCACCCGTACAGACAGGTGAGTTCGTATTCCATGTTATTCAGTACCACAATCTATTGCGTCATATAGCTTTCTCTGTATTCGTCCGTTCGACCAACTATGTGCCGGTGAATGCGGACAGACCTGTGTCAATAGACGCCTATTTGTGCGAAATAATTGAATAGTTGCGTCAGACATTTGTGATTCTATGTATTTGAATGGTCGTCGTTCGGGGGAGCCGAGGCTTCGTCGCTGATTCGTCCCGACGGCACGAACGACGGACCGAGCGTTCTCTCGGTCGGTGATATTCGCAGAAGTTGGGTGGCCGGGGAGTTTCAGCCCCTGACTCGCATCGGCAACGAAACGTTATCGATGGGAGTGGGCCAACGCGGATTTGAACCGCGGGCCTCCCGGTTATCAGCCGAGCGCTCAACCTGACTGAGCTATTGGCCCAGGTAAGCGCATTCACTCGTTGTGCGCTGTTGATTTTAAGACTTTCTTTTCGGAGGCGCGTTGGTGCGTGTTAGTGAATGTCGTCGCCGTCGGTCGATTGCGGGACTCGAAACGCGAGCCAATCGCGTGGCTACGCGCATGCGACCCGCAGACGAGAACGGATACGAGAGGAGAGCCGACCGTTACGTGGAGTCGTTGCCGTCGCGGTCGAACCGGTAGGAGTCGGGGTCGGCGTCGTAGACGCCGTCACCGCCGCTACTGCCGCTTCCGTCGGAACCGTTCCCCCCGCTCGGGCCGGGCGAGCCACCGGGGGCCCCGGGTCCGCCGGGGCCGAAGTCGCCCTGCGGGAAGCCGGTCGTCCAGACGTTGCCGGTGACGAAGCCGTCGGCGCGCTTGTCGAGGTAGGGCTTGACGACGAAGCGCTTGAGCACCTCGCGGATGGGGTACCGGGTCACCGGGATGGCGAGCAGGAAGCCGATGGTGTCGGTGACGAGCCCCGGCGTGAGGAGGAACGCGCCCGCGGCGATGAGCAGGCCGCCGTCCATGACCTCGTTCGTCGGGAGGTCGCCGCCGGCGAACTTCGACTGGAGGCTTCTGAGGGTGTGTCGCCCCTCGGCGCGGACGATGAGCATCCCGACGAGCCCGGTCAGGACGACGAGCGCGACGGTCGGCACGAGGTCGATGTACTGCGCGACGACCACGAGCAGCAACGCGTCGGAGAGGGGGATGAGGAGCAAGAGCGCCATCAGCGTGCGCGTTCGCATGGGCGACACTACCGGGTCGCGGCCCATAGCCCTTTTGTCCCGCCCGCGACGCGCCGGGTTCTCGAATCCGTCCGCGACGGTCGTCGAGGGGTTCGCGCGACCCGCGGACGGCGACCGGTCGTGCCACGAGGCCTCGAAGCGCTTACCCGCGTCCATCGCGGATGGGAGGACATGACCGACGAGACGCGCGTCGAATGGCGAGAGTGGGGTCCCGACGCGTTCGCCGAGGCGCGAGCGGCGGACAAGCCGATCTTGCTTTCGCTGTCGGCGACGTGGTGCGAGGACTGTCACGAGATGGACGCCGAGACGTACGCCGAACCGCGCATCGCGGCGAACCTCAACGACGGCTTCGTCCCGATTCGGGTGAACGTGGACCGTCAGCCGCGAATCCGCGAGCGGTACAACATGGGCGGCTTCCCCTCGACCGTCTTCCTCGCGCCCGACGGCCACCCCATCACGGGCGCGACGTTCATCGGCCCCGACGGCATGCGGCAGGTCATCGACCGCGTGCGCGAGGTGTGGGACAAGAAGGGCGCAGAGGCCGGGCGGCTCCCGCGGGCGCTGAGGGGCGACCTCCCGCCCGCGGGCGAGGTCTCGCCGCAAATCGAATCGCACCTCGCCGGACAGTTGGAAGTCGCCTTCGACGAGGCCCACGGCGGCTGGGGCGACGCCGCGAAGTTCCCGCTCCCGCGGACCGTCGAGTTCGCGCTGAAGCGCGACCGAAGCCGGGCGCTCCGGTCGCTCGACGCGATTCGAGACGGCCTGTACGACCCCGTCGAGGGCGGCTTCTTCCGCTACGCCGACGACGCCGCGTGGTCGAAGCCGAACCGCGAGAAGACGCTCGAATCGAACGCCGCGCTCCTGCGGGCGTTCGCCAACGGCTACCGCTACACCGGCGAGGACGCCTACCTCGACCCCGCTTCGGGGACCGCCGACTTCCTCGTCGACTCGCTGTGGACGGGCACCGGCTTCGCGGGGAGCATGGGCCCCGCCGCGGGGACGGACTACTACCTTCTCGGGGAGGAGGGCCGCGACAACGCCCCCGGCCCGCGGACAGACCTCACGGTGTACGCCGGCGGCAACGCCCTCGCCGCGGACGCGCTGTTGGTGCTGGCGGGGCTCACCGACGACGAGCGGGCCCGCGAGTTCGGCTCGCGCGCGCTCTCGCGGGTCGCAGGGGACCTCGTCGGCGACGGCGTCGTGACGCACTTCCGGTCCGGCGGCGACGCGGGCGAGGACCTCCTGCTCGAAGACCAAGCGCGGGTGGTCGCCGCGGCCTGCCGCGCCCGGCAGGTGCTCGGCGACGAAACGGTGGCGGGCGAACCGTTCCTCGACTTCGCCGCCGAGGTTGCCGACGCCGCCATCGACGAACTGTTCGACGAGGGGTCGTTCCTCGACGGCCCCGCGAGCGGCGAGGCGCTCCTGTCGTCGCCGCTGCGCCCGCTCGACGGGAACGTGGAGATGGCGAACGCGCTCGTCGACCTCGCGGCGCTCACGGACGACGAGCGCTACCGCGAGGTGGCACAGGAGACCATCGCCGCGTTCGCGGGCGCGTGGGACCGCATCGGCGTGCAGGTCGCCGCCTACGGAACCGCGGCGGCGCGGCTGCTCCGCGACCCGCTCGTGGTCGAACTCAACGACGGCGTCGGCTCCGACCTCCACCGGGCGGCGCTCCGCGTCGCGGACCACGAGGCGCTCGTGGTCCCGGATGCCGGTGCCGACGGTCTCTCGGCGGGGACCGCGCGCGTCAGCGCCGGCGAGACGGCGGTGGAGGCAACCACTCCCGAGGAGTTGATGGAGGCGGTCTCCACGGTGACGCCCGACGCCTGACCGCGACCCGCGGCAACCGCAGACGGGTGTAAACATCCGGTTTGTTTATCAAGGAGAAACGTGACGGACGGTGCATGACCAGTCTGCGAGACCTCGGGCTGTCCGAGTACGAGGCCCGAGCCTATCGCGCCCTCCTGCGGACGGGCGCGACGACGGCCAAGGAGTTATCCCGCGCCAGCGACGTGCCGATGGGCCGCGTCTACGACGTGCTGAACAGCCTCGAACAGTACCACCTCATCCGGAGTCAGGCGGCCAGCCGGCCGAAGAAGTACGTCGCCGTCGAACCCGACACGGCGCTCGACCGCCTGCTCGAATCGAAGCGCCAAGAGCTGGCCGAGAAGGCCGAGCAGTACGAGAACGTCGTCGCCGAGCTGACCGACGAACTCGACGCCGCCGAGCCGGTTCACGACCAGTTCTGGACGGCCGCGGTCGGTGCGGACGAGACAATCGACCTGCTCGTGGAGCGACTCGCGGCGGCCGACGACTCGCTCGTGATGGTCGCCGGGACGCCCTCGCCGCAGTTCGACCTCGACGCCGTCGGCGACCTCGTCGTGGACGAACTGGAGGCCGCGCTCGACCGCGGGGTCGACGTGTCGATGCTCATGTCGCCGGGGCTCGTCGACAGCCTGCCCGAGAGCGTCGGCCAGAGCTACATGGACCGGCTGTCGAGCAGGTCGAACTTCCGCGCGCGCACCGCGGAGAACGTCACGGGCGTGTTCAACCTCATCGACGACGTGGAGGTCTGTATCGAGGTGCCGAATCCCCTCAACCCCGGACAGGCGTTCGCGATGATAGACCTGAAAGACCCCGAGTTCGCCGCCGACCTCCGAGCGACGTTCGACCCGCGCTGGGAGGAAGCGGCACCGCTCCCGTTGTAGCGGCTCGCGGCGGTACAGAATCGAGGCTCGAAAAGCGGGCGTCTCGGGCGTCGAGGGCGTTCAGGCGTCGAGTTCGTCGCGGAGCTGTCCCAGCGTCACCTCGCGCTCGGCGTGGGCGTTGTGCTGGTGAATCGACTCGTCGTTCGACTGTTTCATGTGGACCACCGCGTCGTCCCCGAGGTGGTCGAGCGCGTCGATGGACAGCTCGGCCATCGAGCGGACGCAGTCCTCGACGAACTTCGCGTTGGCGTGGGCGTGGTAGGTCATGTGGTCCTCGTCGGGGCGCTTTGCGAGGTTGTAGATACGCGCCGACATCGAGTCGCGGGCGATGTCGATGAGGTCCATGAGGTCGACCTCCGGCGAGCCCTCGGTCTCGACGGTGAGCGTGGCGTGGCCGCGCTGGGAGTGACCCGGCTGGGGGACCTTGTCGAGGAACTCCTCGATGGTGTCGTCGTCGACGGCGAGGTCCTGCAACACGTCGCGGGCGCGGGAGGCGGACATGCCCTGCGAGCAGGGACAGACGGTCATGCCGACCACTTCCGCGCCGATTTCCTCGCGGGTTCCCTCGTCGGTCGCGGTGGCGCTGGCGATAATCTGTGCGGTGCTCTGGGTGGAGAGGCCGCTGGCGGGGGTGTCCTCGCGGACGACGAGTTCGGCGGTCATGCTGACCTCGGCGGTCGTCGTGTACTCGTGTTTGGCGAGGAGGCGCTCGGCGGCGTCGCCGCACATGTCCTCGACGCGGTAGGCCGGCTCGGAGACGGCGGCTTCGAGGACCTCGTCGATGACCTGCATATTTCGGCTCATGTCGATGCCCTTGCGGCCGCCGGGGAGGTCGACGAACACTTCGAACTCCGCCATCAAGACGAGGGGTCGCTTCCCGTCGCGGGCGATCTTGACGAGCTTCTCGACGCCCGTGACGCCGACCTGGCTCAGCCCGACGGTCACGTCCGGCTGGGAGGCCTGTACGTCAGGCAACTGGTGACTCATCGAGGAGTAAAAAGTGCCGTTGCTGATTAGTGCTTTCGATAGGGGAACGGAATCGCGGCCGAACGCGCCGCTGTGTTCCGACTAGGGCCAGTCGTCGCGCCCCTCGGCCTCGAAGGGGTCGGCGGGGGCGTCGTCGTCGCCGGCGAGCACCCACTCGGCGGCCTCGGCGGCGTCCTCGACCGGGAGGTACTCCCAGCCGGTTTCTTCGGCCACCGCGCGGTCCTCGTCGGACGTGCCGATGAAGACGTGCCGGTCGGTGTCGAACTGGCGCATCACGTTTTCGAGGCTCTCTTCGACGCCGCGCGGTCCGGAGAAGAAGTCCTGCCGGATGCGCTCTTTCCGGGTGAAGTTCGTCACGACGTAGGTCGGCTTCTCGCTCACCACGCCGATGTACTTCGTCCACGTTCGCGCGTCCGAAAACGCCGCGTTCGGGTCGCCGAGCTGTTTGAGCGCGGAGAGTTCGAACGCGAGCGTCATCGTTCCTTGGCCGCCACCTGTTGCCATACCCGGCGATAGGCGGCGACGCGTGGAAAACGACTTCGGTCCCGGCCGTCCGCGAGCGGGGGACCGCCGGCTCGGCGGCGACCGGGACGGGGGGCGAACGCGAGCAACGGGGCGGCGCAGAGAACTTACTTGACGCGAACGTAGTCGGTGAACACCACGATGTCGCCCCGCGAGAGCCGCGAGGTGGTCGTGTCGATGTCGAGCGTGCCGGCGGGGGTCGCGGTCGCGAGCGCGCGCTGGGTCCGCTCGCTCAGCTCGTCGAAGTGATGGACGCGCACGCCGGGCGGTACGTCAGAGACGGGTGCGACGGTCGGCGGTGCGGTGGCGTCTGGAGAAGACGGCGGCTGTCCGTCTTTAGATGACATATGGTAACACACATCATACGCGGAGATAAATGTTTGGCCGTTGGGGCGTCGGACGACGAGGGACGGGACGAGACGGGACAAGACGAGACAAGACGAGACGAACTGGCGGCGGTGAGTGCGCCGGACGAAAGAGAGCCAAAGCGGGAGCGAGCGAACCGCGAGCCGCGGGCGGCGCGCGAGCCCGGACCGGCGGGACACGCGCAGACGCGGCTGGCCGGGTGAAAACAGCGGGAGCGATGTCCCGGGTTACTGTTCGGCCGCCGCGCCTTCGAGGTCGTCGAGCTGGAACTCCTGTTTCACGAGGATTTCCTTTTGGCCGCTCACGTCGACCTGTTCGCGCATGAGCTTCTTGTACTTCGTCTGCGGCGAGAGGTCGCCGATGAGGACGCCGCCGACGATTTTGCCGTCCTTGATGGCGAGCCGCCGCCACTCGGTGTCGGAGTACTTGGCCTCGACGTGGTCGTCGCCGAGCGTCGGGTGGCCGAAGGAGAGGAACGGGAAGTCGAAGTGGGTGATGGAGTACGACGAGACCCAGCGGAACTCCTCGGAGCCGTAGTCGACCATGTTCTTGGCCGCGATGGTGCCCTGCTCTTTGGCGGAGCCCCACGCACCGTTCTGGGCGCGGTCACCGAGGATGAGGTCGTGGAACTCGGTGATGTCACCGGCCGCGAAGATGTCCTCGTCGTTCGTCCGCATGAACTCGTCCGTGTAGATGCCGTTGTCGTACTCGATGTCGGTGCCGCCGAGAATCTCCGTGTTGAAGTTCAGGCCGATGGCGATGCCGACGAAGTCGGCGTCGTAGCGGTCGCCGTTGGGGTCGACGGCGGTCGTGACGCGGTCGTTCTCGTCGACCTCGAAGTGGTCGACGCCGGAGTCGAAGACGGGTTCGACGTTGCGCTCGCGGAGCGCCTCGTGGATGATTTCCGCGCCCTCCTCGGAGAGCGCGTAGCGCCACCACGCCTTGCCGCGCATGAGGTACTTGCCCTCGACCTCCTGGGCGGCCGTGATGGCCGCGAGGTCGATGCCGAGCAGGCCCGCGCCGATGACGACGGAGTTGTCCGCGCCCTCGATGTGCTCTTTGATGTCCCGGGCGTCCTGGAACGTCCAGAAGTGGTGGATGCCCTCGGCGTCGGAGTTCTCGACGGGCAGTTGGGTCGGGGTGCCGCCGACGGCGAGGAGGAGTTTGTCGTAGTCGTACTCGGTGCCGTCGTGGGCGGTGACGGTGTGGCCCTCGGGGTCGATGTCCGTGACGAGCGTGTCGAGTTCGAGGTCCACGTCGCGGTCGTCGTACCACGACTCGTCGTGGATGGAGATGGGGGCCTCGGGCAGTTTGCCCTTGGCGAATTCCTTGATGAGAATGCGGTTGTACAGCGGTTCGCCCTCGTCCGTGATGATGGTGATGTCGGCGTCGGGTTCCTCTTCGCGGAGTGTCTCAGCCGCTGAGGCCCCGGCGATACCGTCGCCGACGATCACGTACGATTGGCTCATGACCCGACGTTTGTATTCGGGGTTAATGTGGATTGCTATCTCCCTCATGATTGTTTTGCAGGCGGAACTCGGGGCGAGATGGCGAGACGGGAGCCGAATCGCGGGCGTTGCTTCGACTCACCGAGTCACTCGGTGAAGCCGCCGTCGGCGGCAGCGGGGCACTCCGACGGTCCCGACGCCGCGTCCTCTGATAGTCCCGACGCCGCGTCGTCGTCGCCACGAGCGAGTGCGTCGCGGGCGAGGCCGCGAACGCCGCTGGCAGCGACGACGCCGACGGCCCCGCGAACGACGGCGATGCCGACTGCGAAGCCGAGCGGCCAGCCCAAGAACAGCGCCACGAGACCGAGACCGGGCGCGAGCGGGGCGACGAGCGTCGCGACTGCGGTGGCCGCGACGACGCCGAGGACCGCCGCGACCGCGACGAGCGCCGTCTCTGAGAGCGTTCTGAGCCGGCTCGAGACCGTCTCTCGTACGTCGCCGCGGCCGAGATGAGTATCGTCGAACACGGTCGTTCTCCTCGTGTGGAGAGACGACCGTCGACACCAGAATAGTAATCTTAATTACAGTTCTGTAAGCGGGTTTACCGTAGCGCACTTATGAAATTCGCTCGACAGGTTCGACCGCGGAGTCGACGACCGACAGGTCGCCGTCGAGCTCGACGACGAGCGCCTCGTCGTCCGCGTCGATGCGGACGCGGATGCGCCACGGCTCCTCGGAGACGACGGTGAGCGCCTCGTCTCCGACGACCCACGGGAACCGCCAGAACGGCGTCCCGCACACGTCTCTGCCCCGCGAGGAGAGGAAGCCGAGGACCGCCGATTCGTCGAGTAGGACCAGTCCCACGGGCGAGACGGCCTCGTAGCCGCACTGGGCGCAGCGGTGAGTGACGACCACCTCGAGGTCGAACGGGTCGGCGTCGCGGGACAGCGCGGTGCTCGTCGTTCCGCCGCACTCCGGACAGACGCCGTCGGCGGCGAGACAGTGGAGGTGTCGCACGCGCTGGTCGAACGCCGACAGGAGCGCCTCCGACGAGCGGCCTTCGAGACCGCCGGGCGGGAACTCCTCGTGAGCGTGGACCCGAGCGCAGTCGGCACAGGAGATGGTGAGTTTCTCGTCGCCGTAGTCGGCTTCGAGCGAGCCGCCGCAGGCGACACAGGAGCCGGGGGCCGGAAAGGCGGGGAGGACGGGGTCCTCGTTGAACGTCCCCGCGAGCACGGCGCGGACGACCTTCTCGCCGGCGTGCCGGAAGTCGTAGCCGTCGTCGGTCTTGCGGACGAACTGGCCCCGGAGCTTTCCGAGGTGGTAGTTGAAGCGCGCGCTGTCGTCGACGCCGACCCGTCGGCGGAGCTCGGAGAAGGTGATGGGGCGGTCGGGTGACTCCCAGAGCGCTTCGAGGATGGTGAGTCGAGTCTCGTCGGCGACGATGCCGAACGCTTCGGCCGGCGAGATGCAGTCGTCGCAGTCGAGGACCGAGTCCTCGCGGGCGGATACGGAGTCGCTCATACCACCCTCATTCGGGCGAGTCGCATTAAATCACCTCGTCAAATCTCGTTCGGGAGCTTCGCGGGCCGCGACGGGGTCGGTCCGTCTCGCTCGGGGCGAACGCGCCGTCGTCCCCGGAGACGTGGTCTTTACGTGTATTCGACCCGAAGCGAACGACGAAATGAAGATTCGCCAGAACATCCGCCACTTCGCGACGAAAAAGGCGCTCACCATGCCGGTCATCGGCGACATCGCCACCGAGAAGATGGTGGACCTCCACGTTCGCATCTTCAGCGAGCGCGCGGACCCCGACCGCCGAGACGAGCGCGAGGACCACATGGCGGCGTTCTTCGAGTGCACCTTCGACACCTACCTCGCGGCGCTCGACGCCGGCTTCCCCGAGGCCGAGGCCCGCGAGATAACCCACGTCCAGGCCAACTTCGACTTCTACAACCACGGCTGGACCGAGATGATGGAGATTCCGGTCGACGAAATCGAGGCACACTACGAGCGCTACGAGGAGTTCTTCGAGCGCCACGGCATCGACATCGCAGAGCCGCTCGGCGAGTTCCGCACCATCGATATCCCCGACGCGCCCGCGACGCTGGACAAACTCGACGACCCGGACCACCCCCACGCGGAGGGCGGCTTCGCCGACGACGTGTACGTCGAAGACGACTCCGGCGAGGTTGGCGTCGGCGGGGCCGACGAACCAGAGGACGTGGACGTGTCGGCCGCGCCGGGGATGCAGGACGTCGACCGCACGGACGAGAAGACCGCCTAACAGAGGCCGCGCGAAGTCGGGTCCGGCTCAGTCGTCGGTCGGCACGGCGGGGCCGACATCGACGACGCTGTTTTTCCACGTCCCGCGGGTGAACCACGCGAAGGCGAGCAGCGCCACCCCGACGTTCGAGAAGGCGATGCCGTACCAGATGCCGGTCGGGCCCATCGAGAAGAACTCCACGAGCACGAACGCCGCGGGGATGCGAAGCACCCACAGCGAGATGAGCGAGAACACCATCGCCGTCCGGGTCGAGCCGCTGCCGCGGAACCCGCCGTTGACGACGTTGAACGCCCCGAGGAACAGGAACGTCGGGCCGATGATGCGGAGGTAGTCGACGCCGATGGCGATGACCGCCGGCTCGCCGGGGATGAACACCGCGACGATGGGTTCGGCGAACAGGTAGGCGGCGGCGGAGACGAACACCAGCGCGGTGACGATGATGCCGACGCCCCAGAACACGGCGTGTTCGGCGCGCTCGGCCTGGTCAGCGCCGAGGTTCTGGCCGACGACCGTCGAGGTCCCCTGCGCGAGGCCGATGGCCGGCAGGAACACCAGCGAGTTGAGGCGGTTGCCGATACCGAACGCGGCGACCGCGGTCTCGGTGCTGGCTCCGCCGGCGTTGACGGCGGCGTAGGCGACGAGCGCCGTGAGGGCGGTCACGCCGAGCGCGCGGGTCGATTGCTCGATGCTCGACGGCGCGCCGATGCGGACGATGCGCTCGACCATCTCGCGCTCCGGAATCAGGTCGCGCGGCGAGAGGCTGATGCCGACCCGGCCCGACAGCAGGAGCCAGAAGCCGACGAGCGCGCCGACGCCGCGGGAGAACACCGTGGCGATGGCCGCGCCCTGCACGCCGAAGCCCGTGAATCCGGTGGCGGCGAACAGCGACTGGCCGAGGCCTTCGAGGCCGAGGAGGCCGAATATCGGGTTCGCGTTGAACCCGAGGATGAGGAACGGGTCGAGAAAGACGTTGATGACGACGCCGAGCCCCATCAGGTACATCGGCGTCTTGGTGTCGCCCCACCCGCGGAGCAGCGCCTGGAAGATGAAGAAGCCGAACATGAACGCGACGCCGAGGAAGATGGTGCGCGTGTACTCGACCGCCAACTGGTGGACTTCGGTGCCGGGCGTCGTCCCGATGAGCGGGAGCAGTATCGGCGTCAACAGATAGCCGATGACCGCGAACCCGGCCGAGAGCAGGATGACGAACCCGAGGGTCTGGCCGGCGGCGTGGTCGACTTCGTCGTGGTTGCCCGCGCCCTTGTTCTGGGCGACGAGGACCGTCCCCGCGACGGTGAACCCGCCGCCGAACGAAATCATGAGGAAGACGAGCGGCCACGAAAACGACAGCGCCGAGACGGCCTCGGAGCCGACGCGCCCGACCCAGAAGGTGTCGGCGAGGTTGTACGCGACCTGCATAATCTGCGAGAAGACGAGCGGGAGCGACAGCACCAACATCGGCTTGACGAGGTCGCCGTCGACGAGGTTGACGTCCTTGGCCTTCGCGCTCATTCGTCACCCCCCTCGCGAACGAGGTTCTCGACGACGAACTCGTCGAGCGCGGCGCGGACCTCGGTCGGCGCATCGAAGGCGGACTGACTCGCCGTCTCGGTTCCCGAGGGGTCGGTCACGGCGACGCGCTGGAGGCGCGCACCGTCGAGCGCGGCGAAGAGAAGCGACGCGGTTCGGTCGGCGTCGACCTCGCGGAAATCCCCCTTCTCGACGCCCTCGCGGATGATGTCGGCGAGGCGGCGGCGGATGACCGCCTCGTTGCGGGCGACCCGCTCGCGGTAGGGCTCGACGTAGGGGGCCTGCGTCCGCAGTTCGTTGAGGGCCAGTCCGAAGCGGTCGTAGTCGCCGTCGTAGTCGCCGTCCGGGACCATCTTATCGAGGAGGACCCGGAGCCGCGTCTCGGGGGCGTCGCCCTCCGTCGCGGCGACCCGCGCCTCGAAGCGGTCGAACAGGTAGTCGAGAAAGGCGACGAGCAGTTCCTGTTTCGTCCCGTAGTGGTAGTGGAGGAGGGACTTGCTTTTTCCGGCCTCGTCTGCGATTCGTTGCATCGTCAGGTCCGCGTAGCCGTGGGCGCACAGCGCCCGGTAGGTCGCGGCCATCAGTTCCTCGTGGACCTCGTCGGGGACCGACTGGTCCGGCGTTTCGTCTGCACTCACTAACTGACTAGTCAGTCAGCGGCTTAAAAAGCAGTTGCGAACGGGAAACGGATTGCCGGTAAGCGTGCGACTAAGCGGCACGAGATACCGTCGCACGTCACGGCGACAAACCGCGCTGAAACGGCTTCGAAAACGGCGCTGTGACGGCTACTGGCTGCGGTCGATTCGGTCCGCGACCTCGTAGCCGGCGACGATACCGCCGTTCAGCGACCGCTCGGGGTACTGTGCCTCCGACGCCATCCCCGCGTAGTAGACGCCCTCGGCCACGTCGCCGCCGAGGTCGTACGGGACCACGAGGTCGAGATAGCCGCGTTCGTACACCGGGCCGGCGCGGGGGTTACGAGCGATTTTGAACTCCTCGACCGCCGACCGGTCGAAGTCGGGGAACATCTCCTCGATTTCGTCGAACCACGCGTCTTCGACCTCCTCGTCGCTCATCTGCCAGAGCTCTTCGTGCGGTCCCTGTACGTAGCTCGCGACGTACAGCAGGTGGTCGCCGCCGTAGCGCTCTTTCGGCACGAAGTTCGTGTGCTCGATGAGCGACCCGAACGGCGCGTCGTGGGCGATGTTGAGCCAGTAGGTGTCCATCAGCGACTCCGACATGGTCGCCAGCCCGCAGACCGCCCCTTGGAAGTCGATATCACAGGGGAAGCCCGTGAGCTCTTCGAGCACGTTCGGCATCGTCGCCACGACGACCGACTCGACCTCGTGGGTCTCGGTCCCGTCGTCCGTCTCGACGGTCAGCGTCGAGACCGCCTCGCCGTCGGTGTCGAGTTCCGTCACGCGCGCGCCGGTCTCGATGTGCTCGCGGCCGACCGCCTCGACCAGCGCGTCGATGAAGGGCGAAAAGCCGCCGTCGAAGTAGCCGAGTTTCTCGCCGCGCAGTAGGTCGCGCTCGCCGCGGAAGCGCACGCGCCCGAGGAACCACGACGCCGACACGTCGTGTTTGCGCTCACCGAACTTGCCGTCCAAAAGCGGGTCGACGAAGTTGTCGTAGACGCCGCGGGTCGTGTGCTCGACGACGAACTCCTCGATTGGGGTGTGCTCGTACTCCGCGAGCTCCTCGTAGGCGTCGAAGTCGGGGATACCCCCGCGCACGTCGACGCCGAGGGTGAGCATGCCGAGGCGGAACTTGTCGTAGAGGCTCATGTGGGGGTACGCGGCGATTTGCCACGCGGTGTCCAGCGGGTGGACGACGCCGTCGACGTAGTAGGCGTTCTTGCCGATGCGCCACTCCAAGTCGTCTTCGAGGCCGAGTTCCGCGGCGAGTTCGACGATGGTTTCTTCGGACTTCGAGAGGTGGTGGTAGAACTTCTCGATGTCGTCGCCGTTCGTCTCGTAGGTCGCTGCGAGGCCGCCGAGGGAGTCGGCCGCCTCGAAGACTCGAACGTCGTGACCCCGATTCTGGAGTCGGTACGCCGCGGCGAGGCCCGCGATGCCGCCGCCGACGATGCCTATCATGCCCCGAGGTTCGGCGTGGGGTGGAAAGTCCTTTCTGATTGGCCGGTTCCGGGGCCGACGGTGGGAGTTTTAACCCCTGTCGATAGAAAGCGGGGCATGCACGGCGCTCCGTACTGGCAAACGACGCCGTACACGATTCCCATCGGAATCGGTGCGCTCCTCTTTGTCGTTCTCGCCGCCTACCTCTTCCGCCGCCGGACGGAGCGCCGCCTCGTTCCCGGCGCGACCCTCGGCGCGCTCCTGTTGGTCGCGTCCGGGCTCTGGATGGGGACGTACGCGCTCGAACTCTCCGTGACCGACTTCTCGACGAAGGTGCTGTTGAACCAGCTCGGCTACGTCGGCATCGCGCCGCTGCCCCTCCTGTGGTTCGCGTACGTGACGCGCCACGCCGGCGTGGACCTGCGCTCGCGGGTCGCGTGGGCCGCACTCGGGTCCGTGCCGGTCGCCGTCGTCGCGCTCGTGCTGACGAACCCGTGGCACGGGCTCATCTGGACCGACCTCTGGGTCGACGCCGACCACGGCTACGCCGTCCTCGTCAACGAACACGGCGTCGCGTTCGACGGCTTCATCGCCTACGCCTACGCGCTCATCCTGCTCGGGTGCGGCGTCCTCGGCCGAACGCTCCTGCGGGCCGACGGCATCTACCGGAAGCAGACGCTCGCGCTCCTCGGCGGCGGTCTGGTCCCGGCCGTCGGCGGCGTCGTCTGCGTCGCCGGACTGAGTCCGGCCCCCGGTCTCGACCTCACCGTGTTGGCCTTCTCCGTCACTTCGGCCGCCGTCGCGTGGAGCGTCTTCCACCACCGGCTGTTCACACTCGTCCCCGTCGCGTGGGAATCGGCCGTCGAGTCGATGCACGACGCCGCGCTCGTCCTCGACGGCGCGGGGCGCGTCATCGACGTCAACCCCGCGGGCGAGCGGTTCCTCTCGCTCCCCCTCTCGGACGCCTACGGGCAGTCCGTCGCGCGCGTCCTCCCCACGGAACTGGTCGACGCGTTGGGCGGCGTTCCGACCGCTGGGTCGGAGGCGGAGGCGACCCTCACGACGGAGGACGGCGAGCGCACCCTCCTCGTCGAGACGACGCCGCTGGGCGACGAGTCCGACATGTCGGGGTCGCTCGTGCTCGTCCGCGACGTGACCGAACGGGTCGAACGCGAGCGACGGCTCGAACGCCAGAACGAGCGGCTCGACGAGTTCGCGTCGGTCGTCTCCCACGACCTGCGGAACCCGCTTACCGTCGCCCGCGGCTATCTCGAACTGGCGGCCGAGACCGGCGACGCGGAGTACTTCGAGCGAATCGAAAACGCCCACGACCGGATGGAGACCATCATCGAGGACCTCCTCACGCTGGCGCGGCAGGGCGAGACGCTCACGAACGTGACGCCGGTCGCCCTCCGAACGGTCGCACAGGAGGCGTGGGACGGCACGGTCGTCGGCGACGCGACCCTCGACGTTCGGGTCGACCGGACTATCGCGGCCGACCGCGGCCGCCTCCGACAACTGCTCGAAAACCTGTTTCGGAACGCTGTCGAACACGGTTCTCCGGGCAACCAGACTGCGTCTGGTGACGCTGTCGAACACGGTTCCACAGGCAGTCGGGATACTCCCGACGACGCCGTCGAACACGCCTCCGACGGCGGCTCGCTCACTGTCGTCGTCGCGGGAGTCGACGACGGCTTCACCGTCGAAGACGACGGCTCCGGCATCCCCGAGGCGGAGCGCGCCGACGTGTTCGAGCGGGGGTACACGACCCACGAAAACGGGACGGGCTTCGGCCTGCCCATCGTCAAGACGGTCGCGGACGCCCACGGCTGGTCGGTCGAACTCACCGAGTCCGACGCCGGCGGGGCGCGGTTCGAGTTCACCGGCGTCGAGACCGAACCCGAGCCCGCGAACGCGGAACAGTCGACAAACGACTGAGGGGTCGGTTGCGACGTTCGCCACATTTTTATCTGCGATAAGGCAACAGCGGGGCATGGTTACGGTCCGCGCACCCGCCACGAGCGCCAACCTCGGAAGTGGGTTCGATGTCTTCGGCGTGGCTCTCGACCGCCCCGCCGACATCGTGCACGTCGAACGGGCGGACCGGACAACAATCGAAGTGACCGGCGTCGGCAGCCAGTACATCCCGACCGACCCCGACCGGAACGTCGTCGGCGCGGTCGCGGAGGCGCTCGACGCCCCCGCGCACATCCGCATCGACAAGGGCGTCCGCCCGTCGTCCGGCCTCGGGTCGTCGGCGGCGAGCTCGGCCGCCGCCGCGGTCGCGCTGAACGAACTGTACGACCGCGGCCTCTCCCGGGAGGAACTCGTCCCCGTCGCCGCCGAGGGCGAGGCCGTCGTCTCCGGCGAGGCCCACGCCGACAACGTCGCGCCCGCGCTCCTCGGCGGCTTCACCGTCGCGACCGACGAGGGCGTCACGACCGTCGACGCCGACATCCCGCTCGTCGCCTGCCTCCCCGAAATCGCCGTCTCGACCCGCGACGCCCGCCGCGTCGTCCCGAGCGACGCCAGCATCGAGGACATGGTCCACACGGTCGGCCGGGCGGCGACCCTCGCGGTCGGGATGTGCCGCCGCGACGCCGACCTCGTCGGCGCGGGGATGGACGACCGCGTCGTCACGCCCGCGCGGGCGGAACTCATCAACGGCTACCACGAAGTCCGCGAGGCCGCCCTCGACGCGGGCGCGTCCGGCGTCACCGTCTCCGGTGCCGGCCCGTCGGTCCTCGGCGTCTGCCAAGCCGCCGACCGCACCCGCGTCGCCGGCGCGATGCTCGAAGCGTTCGACGAGGCCGACGTGGCCGCCCGCGCCTACAAGACGCGGGTCGGTCGCGGGGCCGAAGTATTCGAATACTGAGTGGTACAGAGAGAACCACTCGCACACTCGTATCTCGCCTTTTCTCGCGTCTGAGTCACTGTAACGCGTTGTCGCGGCCGGTGGTAACACGATTCCGAGAAGACTTTTCTCACTATCGCGATATATTTGAATATGGACCGAGCACTCGTCGTCGTCTCCCCCGAAGAACGGTCGCAGCGAATCCTCCGCGAGGCAGGCGAACTCGCCGCCGGCAGCGGCGCTGAACTCGTCGTCCTCACGGTTCTCCCGGACGAGGAGTTCGAGCGGACCCGCTCGGCGCTCGCCAGCGTCGGCTCCTCGGACGTGGTGTACGGCATCGACCAGGCTATCGAATCGGCCACCCGCCGCGCCAAGGGCGTCGCCCGCGAGGCGTTCGAGGGGCTGGACCTCGACTACCGCATCGTCGCGGACATCGGCCCCGAGGCCGACACCATCTTAGAGACGGCCCGCTGGGAAGGCTGTGACCACCTCTTTATCGCCGGTCGCCGCCGCTCGCCCGCCGGAAAGCTCATCTCCCGGGACATGACGCAGTCGGTCATGCTCAACTTCGACGGCCCGGTCACCGTCCTCCTCGGCGAGGCGTCGTCCGACGACGCGAAGGGGAACGAAAAGGGGAAGTCGAGACTCCTCGCCTGAAGCAGGCGGCGTACCGAGACAAAAGTCGAATCGAAAACCGAGGCGGTGAGTCAGTCGGCGGCCGCCGGATATCGCCGCGTTAGACGCCGCGGCCCTGAAGTTTGTCCTCGTCGGCCATGCCGACGTTCGCCTCGCCCTTCATGCCCTTGCCGATGCCGGCGGCGATGTCGGCGAGCGTGTCCGGGTCGTCCCAGTTGTTGACGGCCTCGACGATGGCCTCGCCCATCTGTTCGGGGTCCTCCGCGCCGAAGATGCCGGAGCCGACGAAGATGCCGTCGCACTCGTGGTACATCATGAGCGCGGCGTCGGCGGGCGTGGCGATGCCGCCGGCCGCGAAGTTGACGACCGGCAGGCGACCCATCTCCGCCGTCTCGTGGACGAGTTCGGCGGGCGCTTCGTGCTCGCGGGCCCACTTCTCGCGCTCGTCGAAGTTGAGGCCGGTCAGCGACCGAATCTGGTGTTTGATGGTGCGCTGGTGGGTGACGGCCTGGTTCACGTCGCCCGTGCCGGCCTCGCCCTTGGTGCGAATCATCGCCGCGCCCTCGTTGATGCGACGGAGCGCCTCGGGGAGGTTACGCGCGCCGCAGACGAACGGCGAGGTGAACTCGCGCTTGTCGATGTGGTAGTCGTTGTCCGCGGGGGTGAGAACCTCGCTTTCGTCTATCATGTCGACGCCGATGGACTCGAGAATCTGCGCCTCGGTGTAGTGGCCGATGCGGGCCTTGCCCATCACCGGGATGGAGACGGCGTCGATAATCTCCGTGACCGTCTCGGGGTCGGCCATCCGGGAGACCCCGCCGCGCTTGCGGATGTCCGCCGGGACGGCTTCGAGCGCCATGACGGCGACCGCGCCGGCCTCTTCCGCGATTTTCGCTTGCTCTGCGTTTACGACGTCCATGATGACGCCGCCCTTCTGCATCTGGGCGAACCCGCGCTTGACGAGTTCGGTCCCGCGCCGAAGCTCCTCCAGGTCGGTCTCCTCTGGCATATCGGTCGCTTGCGACTGGGTTCACTTAAGCGGTCGCTTCCGCCCGCCAACCGTTCGCATTCCGCACAGGTCGTGTTTCGCGGTGGGCGGGTCGGGGTGTCGTGATTCTGTTGAACTACTCAGCTTTTGACAGATGTTGCGTGCAACACTCAGAGGGGTGAATTTATCAGCATGTTTTTGTCAACTGGGTTTAAAGAGTGAGAGAATGAACTCTGAAGATTTTCTGAACACCGTTTCTGAGACTGGGTCGATGGCGGTGATTATCTATACTATTGCGTTCCTGTTGGCTGTTACTGCGAGCATTGTTGGTGTCAGCATAAACCCAGTCCTACTCATCGTGGGTGCGCTGATGCTCGTCTTTGTTGGAATTGCGTACCAATCATATCGAGGATCTTCTGAGTGATGCGCGCCCTGTATTCAGCACGGACTCAACCAACTATCAGCGACTGAGGACTTCAACAGCGCCGCGGGCGTAATCCCCGCCCGCCGACACCGGCCGCAGTCACCGAGACCGGCATCACTTTTGCATCCCCCCGCTTCGGCGTGGGTATGGACGCGGTGACCCGACTGCGCCGACTGTTCGACGACGACGGCCTCCCGACGGGGACCGACCTGCCGCGGTGGCTCGCACCCCTGCCGGAGTGGCTGGAGAACTTCGGTCTCAACGTCGCGTGGCTCGTGGTCGTCATCAACCTCGTCGGGACCGCCTTCGGCTTCTGGTACTACGGCTACCAGTTCAGCATCGAACCGGTCGTGATGTGGCCGCTCGTCCCCGACAGCCCCGTCGCCACGCTGTTCATCGCGCTGTCGCTCGCGCTCTGGAAACTCGGGCGCTCGAACGAGTACGTCAACGCCCTCGCCTTCTTCGGTTGTCTCAAACTCGGCCTGTGGACGCCGTACGTCCTCCTCGCCTTCAAAAGCGACTTCTCGTACCTCCACTGGCCGATGTACAACTTCCTCTTTTGGAGTCACCTCGCCATGGTCGTCGAGGCCTTCCTCATCCAGCGGTACGCCGAGTTCCCGTCTCTCGCCGTCCTCGTCGCGGTCGGCTGGTACGCCCTCAACGACCTCGTGGACTACTTCGTTCCCATCGTGGGCACGCCGCACCACACGCTCATCCCGGCCGAGCCGGTCGTCGACGGCGTCGTCCAGCACGTCTCGCCCGCCCACGAGTACGCCGCGGCGGGCGCGGTCCTCCTAACCGTCGCGGCGACGTTCCTCGCGCTCGCGACGCGTGTCGCAAAGCTCGAACGGGGCGGCATCGACTGACCGGGAACCGACGCGCTACCGACTGACTCGGACGTAGCCTTTTGTCCCGCCGCCCCTAACCGACGAGCTATGCGCCTCTTCGACCGCGTGGCCGACCTGCCGGTGACCGTCGAGTCCGTCTCCCGCGACCGCTTCGAGAGCGACACGTCGAGCGGCTTTCTCCGCAAGACGACGGTGTTCTCGCTCGCCGGCGACGGCGCGGTCGGCCGCGGCGAGGACGTGACCTACGACACGGAAGACCACGACGCTCTCGCGGACGCCCCCGAAGACGCTTTCGACCTCGTCGGGAGCTACGATTCCTTCGCCGCCTTCTCCGCGGCGCTCGACGGCGTGGACCTGTTTCCGACGAAAGCCCCCGAGCGCGAGACGGCCGAACACTACCGGCGCTGGGCGCTCGAATCCGCCGGCCTCGACCTCGCGCTCCGGCAGGCCGACACCGACCTCGCGTCCGCCGTCGACCGCGAGCGCGACCCGGTTCGGTTCGTGGCGAGCACCCGCCTCGGCAACCCGCCGTCGGCCGACCGCGTCGAACTGCTCCTCGACCGCGACCCCGACTGCGAGTTCAAACTCGACCCGACAACTGACTGGGACGATGAGCTCGTGGCATCGCTCGCCGCCCACGACCGCGTCCGCATCCTCGACCTCAAAGGCTTCTACGAGGGGACCGACGTGGACCAAGCCCCAGACCCGGAACTGTACGAGCGCATCCTGTCGGGGTTCCCCGATGCGGTCGTCGAGGACCCGGCGTTCACCGACGAGACGCGCCCGCTGTTCGACGGCCACGAGGGTCGCGTCTCGTGGGACGCCCCGATTACCGGCGTCGAATCCGTCGAGCGCCTCCCGTTCGAGCCGTCGTGGCTGAACGTCAAGCCCTCGCGGTTCGGCACGGTCGAGTCGCTGTTCGACACCATCGAGTACGCCGACGAGCGCGGGATGTCGCTGTACGGCGGCGGCCAGTTCGAACTCGACGCGGGCCGCGACCACATCCAACTGCTCGCATCGGTGTTCTATCCCGACGGCCCGAACGACGTGGCCCCCCGCGAGTACAACCTCCCCGACCCGCCGGCGGACCTGCCGACGAGTCCGCTCGTACCGTCGGCTGACCCGTCCGGGCTGGAGTTCTGACACCGCGACTCGGCCGGAGAAAAAACGACGACCGCCCGCCGCCTACTCGTCGCTGTCGGCGTGGGCGCGGACCCACAGTTCACCGATGCGGGAGAGGCGCGTCCGGTAGGACTTCCCGCGTTCTTCCTGTTCGATGTAGCCCTTGCCGCCGGGGCCGAGGCGGTCGACGTTGTAGATGACCTTCGACCGGAAGGAGTCGGTGTACTCCTCGTTCATCTCGCGGGCGAGCGCCTCCGCGAGTTCGGAGACCGAGCCGAACTCGCCGTGTTCACCGAGTTTGAACAGGATGACCTCCTCGAACGGCTTGACGTTGGAGAAGGAGGCCACCGGGAGTTCGACGATGTGGCGGCCGTCTATCTGCTTCGCGCCGATGGTCGTCCCGCGCTCGTCGAACTCCGACAGCAGGTCGGAGGTGGCGTCGAGGCGCTCGCGGATGCGGTCGGCGTCGATTTCGCCCGATTCGAGGAGGTCCTGGAGAAGGGCGCGCTCGGTCCGCAGCTCCTCTGCGAGTTCGGTTTCGAGGTACTTCTCGGGGGCCGTGTAGTACGTGTGGATGCGCTCGCGATCGGCCTGTCGCTCGACCATGATGGAGTGGGCGGCGGTGGCGAAGGCAAAGGAGACCGGCCGGGGCATCGCGCTCACGTTGACCCACACCTCGCCGGGTTCGTCGTCGTCGCCGCGGAGTTCGTCGTCGGCGTCGAGTTCGGCGTTGATGAGGTCGTACGCCTGCTCGAACGCCGCGTCGTAGTCGTACACGTCGTCGACGATGACGCGTTCGGTCTCCGCGCCGAGGAGGTTCTCGAAGTCCTGTTCGAGCTTTCCCGAGAGGTTCCGCGAGTACTCGACGTTCGCCTCGCTCCCGACGGCCCCTTCGAGGAGGATGACGCGGTCCACGTCCAACTGATCGCGGATGAGCGGCGCGATGAGTCGGTCGTAGTCGAAGCCGACGGGAACGATGTGGGTCTGCATACGTGGTACGTGTGCGGGGTTGGTTATGAATCCGACCAACTGACCCGACCGTCACGCACCGTCCCACACCGCGCGACCCCACCGCTCCCACGCCAGCCACGCGACCACGCCGCCGACGAACGCGACGCCGAGGTTCACCGCGACGCCGACGACGCCGATGGCGACCACGAGGGGGTAGCCGTCCGCGCGGGAGAGACTGGTCAGACTCGTCCGCGCCAGTTGCAGGCCGATAATCGCGAGGATGACGCCGAGCATGGCGACCGGGTAGGCGGCGACCACGTCCGCGGCGAACAGGGCGACGACGACGTAGCCGACGCCGAGAATCACGTTCGCGCCGGCGGTCCGCGCGCCGAAGGCGTACTTGCCGGCGACGCCGCCGCTGCCGTGGCACATCGGAAACCCGCCGAGAGGGACCGCAAGAAGGTTCATCGCGCCCATGCTGGTGGCGAGTTCGTCGGCCGAAACGTCGCGGTCGAAGTAGTCCGCGAGCAGGACCGACGTGGCGAGCGCGGCGTTGCCGACGGTCATCGCCAACTGGGCGACCGCGGCCTCAGCGACGGCAAACGAGAGGTTGTCGAGCGAGAACAAACCGGCGTCGCGGACCGACGGGACGGCGAGCGACAGCTGGCCCACGTCGGAAAAAGCGACCGCGCCGCCGACCGCGAGGACGGCGAGGGCGCTCACGTTCGAGCGTCTGGTGAGGAGGGCGACGACGGCGACGGCGACCGCGAGGCCGGCGAGCGGGAGGTCGCCCGCGCCGAGTTCGAGGCCGGTCGAGAGGAGGACGAGCGCGACGCCGAACTGGACGCCGCGGACGACCGGTGCGCCGATGTAGCGACTCACGCGCCCGAGCGAGCGGGTGCGACCGATGGCGAGGAGAACGACGCCGAGGCCGAACCCGGCGAGGAGCGCTTCGCCGGTCGTGACCGTCTCCGCGAGGACGAGCGCGGCCAGCGCCTTCATCGGTTCGACCGACAGCGGGGCCGCGTAGTACAGTCCCCAGACGACCTGAAACACGCCGAACCAGACGAGCACGACGGCCAGCGAGAGGTCGGTCAGGTGGGCGACGGCGACGACGATGGGGAGGACCGTAACCGAATCTCCGACCGCGCCGGTGAACTCGTGCCACTCGAAGTCCACCGCGAGTTCGTCGCCGTACGGGAAGGAAACGCCCATCGAGATGGGGATTCCGCGTCGACGGGGAAATGCATTTGCGTAATCGCCAGCCCAAACTGTCGTCGGTGGAAGAAACCGAATTAGGTTACGCACATCCGCGGCCGAATCCTGCGCTCACTCGAACGTCGAGAGGTCGAAGTGGACGCCGCCGCGGAGGTAATCGACGCCCATGAACAGCATCACGGGGGCGAGCAAGAGTGCGGACACTCCACCGAAGAGGGCGTCGCCGCGGGCGTCGAGGACGGACGAGAGGCCGTTCACGAGTATTGCCAACCCGAAGCAGACGTAACCCGCGCCCGCGACGACGTGCCATCCGAGGGTCGTCGACCCAAGAGCGACCGATTCGCGGAGTCCCGAGACGACCAATAGCACGCCGGCGGCCGCGAACAGCGCGACCCGGGCGAACGAAAGCGGGTGCGCGAGCACGCCGAGAAGCGCGAGGCCGCCCGCGATGAGTAGGTCGAACACCCCGACGACGGCGAGGAATCGGCGGTCCATGTGCGCCGGTCTCGGCGCGGAGATGTAAAACTAGCCACAGCTCTGCGGCCGACCGGCGGCAAGCCCGCCGGAGCCGCCAGCCGCTCACCGCGTCGTCGACAGGTCGGTCGAATCGACGACTGTCGCGAACTCCCGGTTCAGGTGCGCCAGCGCGGTGCGGTGCATCTCGTCGGCCGAAAAGCGCTCGCCGTCGTGGCCCTCGCGGTCGAACGTCGCGGTCGCGTCCGCGAGGAGGTACACGTCGAAGCCGAGGTTCTCGGCCATCCGGGTCGTCGTCGAGACGCAGTGGTCGGTCGTGAGACCGCAGACGACGAGCGTCGAGTGGTCGCGCTCGCGGAGCCACGCTTCGAGGTCGGTCCCGATGAAGCCGCTGTTGACGCGCTTCGTGAACGCCGGTTCGCCGTCGGCGGGTTCGGCCTCGGGCTTCCACGCGAACCCCTCGCCGTCGCTCCGGAGCGGCGAGTCGGGTTCGGCGGAGTCGTGGCGGACGTGGACGACAGGGCGGTCGGCCGTGCGCCACGACGCCAGCAGGTCGGCGACGCGCGCCTCCATCTCGGGGTTGTTGCGGTCGCCCCAGGCGGGGTCGTCGAAGCCGACCTGCATGTCGATGCAGACGAGGACGGCGTCGTCGGGGAGGTCGGAAGCGGTCATCGGCCGGCCCTCGGAGCGGTCCCCGCCATCAGTCGTCCGCCGGGGCCGTCGGCACCTTCGGGTGCTCGCGGGTGATGCGAATCGGGCACTCGTCGGGGGCTTGCGACTCGTCGGCGGAGAACATGTACTGCGGCCACTCGCGGTCGCCCTCGACGCCCCAGTCGCCGAGGTCGGCGTGGGGGCAGACGCCGTCGTACTCCTCGATGCGGTTCTGGATGACCGCGCGGGCCTGCTGGCCGGCCTCGGTGTCGGCGGTGATGCCGTCGAACAGCGCGCGGGGCTGGAAGGTGATTTCGAGGCCCCACGGGCAGTAGCGACTGATTCGCTCGTCGTAGAACGGCGCGCGGGTGGTCGGGAACATCGGCTCGCCGCCGAAGGAGAACTCCCACGTCGGGTCGTCGGGGTCGGTCGGGATGTCCGCGGGCCACGGCTCCGGGTCGTTGACGTGGAGGAACTGGAGGACGTGCCAGAGGCGCTCGTGGTAGTCGGCCTCGGTGAGGTCCGCCGCCGGCGGCTTGAAGAACGTGACGAGCGAGCACGCCTCGGAGTAGTCCGGGTACACGTCGAGGTATTCGAGGAGCGTGTCGCGGAGCGCCAACAGCGCGTCCTTGTCGGTCATCGAATCCACGAAGGTGTAGAGGGCGTCGCCGTTTCGCTCCGACTCGATGCCGAAGTAACACGGGAACGGCGCGCCGTCGCGGTCGCCGAGCATCGTCTCGCGGAACGTCTCGTAGTGCTTTCTCGCCCAGTCGGGGAGGTCGCCGTCGTCGAGGCGGCGGCGGAGCACGTCCTGCTCCATGAGCACTTGGTGACCCGACTCGTTCATGCGCGCTAATTGGATTCGGCGGCTTTGAGGGTTCGGGTTCGCGGGGCGAACACGACCCTCGGAGCGGCGGGTGACGACCCGCCGCTCCGCTCGCGGCGCGGCCGTCAGTCCCGCCCTCACAGCGTGCGGTCGAGTTTCAGGTACCGCGTCTCGTACCCCATCGACTCGTAACACGACCGGGCGGCGTCGTTGTCGGCGTGGACGCTCAGCGCGGCCCGCTCGCACCCGCGGTCGCGGCCCCACTCGTGGGCCCGTTCGAGGAGTTCCGTGCCGACGCCCTCGCCCCGCGCCGGGGGCGCGACGTAGAGGTCTTTCACCTTGGCGACCGACCCGCGGGCGAACACCGGCGGCGACTCGGACGCGGTGACGGTGACGTAGCCACGGAGGTCGTCGATGGCGTCGGCCTTCGCACCCGCGTCCGCGACGGCGACGAACGTCTGAACGCCCTCGTCATCCACCTGCTCGGCCCGGTAGTCGAGCGCCTCGGCGCGGGCGTCAACGTCCTCGGCCAGCGCGTCGTAGTCGTCGACCTCGCCCATCTCCGCGGCGAACGGGAGCCACAGGTCGTCCACCAGCGCGTCCACCTCGTCGGCCTGAAGCGGTCGAATTCCCATGGGTCACCGACGACTCGCGGCGGTGTCAAAAGAGTAACTATATTTGGCGGTTGCCGGGGGCGGGTGTCGACCGCCTCACTCGATTTCGAGGCCGCCCACGTCGGCGTCGTCGCTCGCGCCCTCGTCCCACTCCAGTTCGAACTCGATGCTCAGTTCGTAGGGGCCGCCGGCGGGGCCCTCGCGTTCGGCTTTCACCTCGAACGTCGGTGACGCGGGCGGTTCCATCGTGACCGTCTGGTCGCCGGCTTTCAGCGTAATCGGCTCGCCCGCGTCGAGTTTGTCGGCGACGGTGCGGAGGTACGACGCGATTTCGGCGCGGGCCTGTCGGTTCTCGGACTCGAACAGCACTTCTTCGGGCATGGAGTGGAGGTTACTCGCGCAGGAAGATAAGGTTCGTTGCGGAGCAGCGCGGACCGGCGCGACCCGGCGTCAGTCGGCCCGGAGGCCGTCGGTGAATCGGGACTGGTTCTCCTCGGGCGCGGCGGCGGTCATCGCGGAGACGCCGACGGTCAGAAGCGCCGACAGCGCCATCCCCCAGAGGGCGTAGTCCCACGTCAGGTAGGTCGCGCCGAACAGCGTCACGGAGCCGACTTCGACCGCGGGGACGAACACGTGCGCGAGGTAGAACGCCTGCGAGCCGAGGATGCCGGCGAACATGCCCGTCCGGGTCGTCTTCGCCCAGTAGAGCGCGACGATGACTGGCAGGGCCATCTGGGCGAACCCGCCGAAGGCGGTGTCACCGACGGAGACGAGCGTGCCGGGCCGGAACAGGCTGGCGACGAAGGTGAGCGTAGCGAACAGGGCGACGCCGATGCGGGCCAGCCACGCCTCGCGGGCGTCGCTCGCGTCGGGGTTGACGAACGGCCGGTAGAGGTCGCGGGTGAAGTACGACGACCCCGAGAGGAGCATCGAGTCCGACGACGACATCATCGCGGCCATCGCGCCGGCGACGACGAGCGCGGCGAACCACACCGGCGTGTACTCGTTGAGGAGCACCGGGAGGACGTTCGCGCCCTCGGGGACGGCGACGCCGAGGCCGGCGGCCCACGTACCGAGGATGAACGCGGGCACGAACAGCAGGACGACGAGGACGGGCCATAGGGCGAACGAGCGCTTGAGGACCGCGCCCGACTTGGCGACGAAGAAGCGCTGGTTTATCTGCGGGAACATCGCCACGCCGAAGGCGATGGTGACGGCCGACGAGACGATGTACTGCGGCGAGTAGAGGCCGCCACCGAGGGCGAGGAACTCGGGTTTGTTGGTCGCGAGGGCGTTCGACAGCGCCGTGGGGCCGCCGGCCGCGGCGGCGACCCAGCCGACCGCAATCCAGACGACGCCGAGCATGAACAGCCCTTGGAGGGTGTCGGTCCACGCGACCCCGCGGAGGCCCGCGATGACGACGTAGGCAATCATGAACACGGTGATACCGGCCGCGCCGGCCCAGTAGGGAACCATCCCGTTCGTCAGGCCGACGATGGCCTCGCCCGCGCCCATCTGCTGGAGCATCACGTACGGGAACAGCCAAAACAGGCTGATGCCGGCGACGACGGCGCGCAGGCGGGTCGAGCCGAAGCGGTCACCGAGCATCTCGCCGAGGGTGACGTAGCCGTGGGCGCGGCCGACGAGCCACTGCTTGTAGCCGATGACGTACCAGAGGATGGCGAACAGCACGCCGTCCATAGCACCCATCACGAGAATCCATTCGGGGCCGGCGCGGTAGGCGAGGTCGGGGCCGCCGAAGAACGTGAAGGCCGAGAGCAGCGTCGCAAACGTCGTAAACAGGAGGACGACGGTCCCGATGGAGCGACCGGCGAGGTAGTAGTCCTCCGCGTCGCGGCTGGTCAGGCGGTAGGCGAGGAGGCCGACCGCGAGCGCGACCACGAGGTACGCGCCGACGACGCCGAGTTGGATACCGAGCGCCGAGACCATCAGCGACCCTCCCCGACGATGCCGCGGTCCCACGCCGTCCGGGTGAACAGGTGGAAGACGACGGCGGTCAGCCCCATCCAGCCGATGTGCCACCAGAGCCACAGCGGCAGACCGGCAAAGACCCGGCTGTCGCCCCAGAGGAACCACGGAACGGCGAACGTCACGAGGATTGCGAAGACGGCAACCCAGCGGTAGTCGATACGCACTCGCGTCATTCGTAGGAACGATAATCGATAATGATGCGTAAATCTTACTCTATCGACCTACGTTGCCCCTGATTGAAGAACTATTTTCTTCAACGCCGGGTGTCGAACGACAGTGTTCTCTCCGTGTCGCGGTCGCGTCGCGGGTGGCGGAGCGGCGGTCCCGGCGGTCGGCCACGACGGACCGAGCGCCGAAACAGTTTCCAGCGGCGCGGACGAGCGAACGCACATGAACTTCGGCATCCAGCTCTACTCGCTTCGAGACCTCGACGAGTCGACCGCGGCGCTCGTGCGCCGGGCCGCGGACGCCGGCTTCGACGGCGTGGAGTTCGCGGGCGTCGACGACGCGGCGGCGGTCCGCGCGGCCCTCGACGACACCGGGGTCGGCGCACCCGCCGCCCACGTCCCCATCGAAGACCTCGAAACCGACCTCGACGCCGTCTGCGAGCGCTACGGCGCGCTCGGCGTCGAGACGCTCGTGGTGCCGTACCTGCCGCCCGAGGCGTTCGCCGACGCCGACGCGGTCGACGAGACCGCACACCGGCTGGACGACCTGACCGCGAAGTGCGACGACCGAGGCGTCAGACTGCTCTACCACAACCACGACCACGAACTCGTCACGGTCGAGGGCGAACCCGCGCTCGACCGGCTCGCCGAGGAGTCGGGAATCGGCTTCGAACTCGACCTCGCGTGGATTCTCGCCGCCGGCTACGACCCCGTCGCGTACATCGACCGCTACGCCGACCGAACCCCGGTCGTCCACCTGAAAGACGTGGTACTCGACGCCGACGCGAAACGCGGCGGGCGACCCGTATCGCTCGGCGAGGGCGAACTGGACATCGACCGCTGTCTCGCGGCCGCCGGCGACACCCCCGTCGAGTGGGCCGTCGTCGAACACGACTTCCCCGACGAGCCCGCGGCGTTCTGCCGGGACGCCGGCGAGTTCGTCGCGGCGCGCCGAACCGACGAGGAGGCGTAACGAATCGGGCGGTCGGCGGCGGCGGACGGAACGCGGGGATTCGCCGGCGAGAGAGCGGATTTCGGGGACGAGACGAACGACTAACTGACGTTCGAACCGTCGGCCACGATAGATATTTCCCTCGGGCGCAACTTATATAATGACGTTCGTGGGTTCCGCCCATGACGCCATCACAATCATCACAGCACCACCCCCAGCGGGGTGACTTCACCAATGGACGACACTTCAAAATATCTCATTCACGCTTCCATCTCCGCCGACGGGGTCGTCGAACGGAGCGACGTCGTCGGGGCCGTCTTCGGGCAGACCGAGGGCCTCCTCGGCGACGAACTCGACCTCCGCGACCTCCAACAGTCCTCCAAGGTCGGTCGGATAGACGTACAGATAGACTCGGAAAACGGCCACTCGTTCGGCCAGATGACCATCGCCAGCAGCCTCGACAAGGCCGAGACGGCCATCCTCGCGGCCTCGCTGGAGACGCTGACCCGCGTCGGTCCCTGCCAGGCCGTCATCGAGGTCACGAACATCGAGGACGTGCGCGAGGCCAAGCGCCGGATGGTCGTCGAGCGCGCCAAGGAACTGCTCGCGGAGTCGTTCGACGACACCGTGATGTCTTCGACGGAAATCCTCGAAGCGGTCAAAGAGAGCGTCCGCGTCGAGGATATCACCGAGTACCAGGGCCTCCCGGCGGGCCCCCGCGTCGACGATTCCGACGCCATCATCGTCGTCGAGGGGCGCGCCGACGTGCTCACCCTCCTCCGCTACGGCATCAAAAACGCCGTCGCCGTCGAGGGGACGAACGTCCCCGACGCGGTCGCCGGCCTCACCCAAGAGCGGACCGTCACGGCGTTCCTCGACGGCGACCGCGGCGGCGAACTCATCCTGCGGGAACTCTCGCAGGTCGGCGACGTTGATTACGTCGCGTTCGCGCCCGACGGCCGGTCGGTCGAGGACCTCGACCGCGCGTCGGTCGTCCGCGCCCTCCGGAACAAGGTCGCGCTCTCGTCGCTTCCGGACGACGGCGACGGGGACTTCCGGGCCGCCGTCGCCGCCGCCAACGGGACGGGGGCGGGGGAGGCCCCGACGGACCCTCACACGGAGTCGCCGACGACTGAGGCGTCGTCGACTCCACCCGCAGACGGCCCCATCAACGGGTCGGCCGACGCAGTCACCGACCCCACCGCCGAGGGCGGTAACGGTGGCGCTGTCGCGGTCGAGCGGCCCGCGGACGCCGCGAGCGAGAACGCGGCGGCCGACGGCGACGCCGCCGACTCGGAGACGCACACCGGCTCCGAGGTCGAAGCCGTCGCCGAGGCGGTCGGCCCCGCCGACGAGCGACCCTCGCTCACCGACCACGTACAGGCGGTCATCGCCGACGAGAGCGGCATGGCACGCCTCCTGAACGACGGCCTCGACATCGACGACGAGGTCGCGGTCGAGAAGGTCTACGACGCCGTCGAGTACGCCGACCCCGCCCCGGCAATCGTCGTCGTCGACGGCGAGGCGAGTCAGAAACTCGTCGACATCGCAGCCCAGCGCGGCATCGGGCACGTCGTGGCGCGCTCGGCCGGCGAGTACGTCAAAAAGCCCGTCAGCGTCCGCGTCAGAACCGCGGACCAGCTCCTCGACTGAGGACGGAACGCGGCCCGACGCCGCCCGAGACGGCCGACCCCGGTCAATCGAGGACGAGCCGAAGCCCGTCGTCGCCGTCGAACGCGTCGGGAATCCGGGCGTCCCGCCGGAACCCGAGTGCTTCGTAGCAGGCGCGCGCGCCGTCGTTCTCCGGATGGACCAGCAACGTGAGCGGCGCGTCAGCCGCGTCAGCGCCCGAGCGGTGCGCGTCGCGGAAGGCTTCCACGAGCGCGGTGGCGCGGCCTTCGCGCCGGTGGTCCGGCGAGACGGCGAGTTCGGTCAGATGCGCGCCGACGCCGAGCAGGTAGCCGACCGGCCGGTCGTCGGCGTCGACGGCGACGAGCAGCGTGCCGACGGCGGGCCATGCGTCCAAGAGGTCGGGCGACGGATGGGAGACGAGTCGCTGGAGCGACTCGACGGCCGGCAGGTCGGTGTCGCGGGCGGGTCGAACGCCCGTCACGTCGGCGCCGCCCCCGTCACGGCCGAGTCCCCCGTCACAGCGGAATCCAGACGATGACCGCGCCCAGCGCGCCGGCGAACGTGGCGAGGAAGTTGACCGCCTGATTGCCGAGGCCGGCCCCTTCGACCGTCGCGCCGAGGAGGCTATCGACGGTCATGCCGACGAGGCCGCCGGCGAGAATCGCGATGGCGGCCGTCTGAGCCGGGATGGGGAGCACCAGCACACTCACGCCGGCCACGAAGGCAGCGCCCACCGCGCCGGCGACCTCGCCCTGCCACGTCACCGCGCCGTCGGTCCCCGCCGGGACGGGCTTGAGCGAGGTGATGAGCCGCGGCTGGTCGAACAGCCCGCCGATTTCGCTGGAGAGGGTATCGCTCATCGCGGCGGCGGCCGACCCGGCGAACGCGAGGACGAGCAGGTCGCTGACGAAGGGGTAGCCGAGGGTTTGCGCCGCGGCGTAGCCGACGACGGAGACGAGCGAGACGCCCGAGTTGCCGAGGACGTTGCCGGTGCCGCGAGCGCCGTCGTTGCCCTCGGCGACGCCGCGTTCGGCCTTGCTGTCGTACCGGAACTTGGTGGCGAGCGCGCCGACGCCGAAGAAGGAGACGAGCACGAGCGCCCAGCCGAAACCGCCGAAGACGACCGCGAAGAGGAGGAGGAGCACGCCGGTTATCATGCCGGCGACGGAGGCCGTCCCGAGGGCGTAGGCCGCGTAGCCGAGCGCGACCGTGAGGCCGAGCGCGACCGCGGTCTGCGTCGGTGACACCGGCCCCGCGAGCACCTCGACGCCCCAGAGGACGAGGCCGATAGAGAGCATGACGAGCGGGTCGTCGCGCTCGTAGAGGACCGTCCGGAGCACCGCGCCGACGAGGCCGCCGACGGCCGCGAGCAGGATGAATCGGGCGAAGAGCACCGCGTCCCCCGTCAGCGACGCGATGGCCGCCTGTCCCGCCGTGCCGGCGAGGACCGCGGCCGCGACGAAGCCCGCCGCGCGAAGCGACTCGTCGGACGTTCTCGAATCCACCAGTCGCGCGCCGAGGTTGCCGTAGGCGAGTAGCAACACCGCGGCGGCGAACACCGAAAGCGGCATCGTGACGCGCGGGACCGTCGCCAAGAGGGCGAGGCCGGTCGCGGCCAGCGCGAACCCGGCGAGCCCGTTGAGCCGGCCGTCCTGCCGGTCGCCGGGGCGCGCGAACAGCTCGAACAGCGGGCCGTCGTCGACGACGAACGCCGCCAAGAGCGCGACTGCGGCGAAGGGCGCGAACGCGGCCGCGCCGAGACCGGGGGCCGCGAGGGCCAACGTCCCGACAACCGCGAACCCGCCCGCTCGCCGTACCGTGGAAGTCACACCATTCGGTATCCCCGACGCGCACTTAACCCTCCCGACATCACCGACGACCGCCCAACCGCGGGTCTGCGAGCCGGCGTCGGCCGGGTCGAATCTCGGGTCGACACCGAACCCGAAGCGTTAGGAGAATCCCCGCGAGAACGACTCCCGTGGGACTGTACGACTCCTATCTCGCCCTCCGGTTCCGCCTCGACGACGCCGACGCCCCCGAGCACGTCGCGCTCGTCATCACCGAGCGCGACCTGCTGGAACAGGGCGCGTACGAGACGCTCGAAGCGTTCGTCGGCTGGGCGTTCGAGTTCGGCAGCGACCGCGTCACCATCTCCGTGAGCGTCCTCGACGAGGCGGTCGTCCCGACGCTCGCCCGCGAACTCCGCGACCTCGACGTTCCGCACCGGGTCGAGCTCCGCGAACCGGGCGACACCGAGCGCGCCGACGCCCCCGTGCAGGTCAGTATCGGCCTCGGCGGGAAACGCGAGTTCGCGTCGGTCGTCCGGTCGCTGGCCGGGGAGGTCGACGAGGGCGCGCTCGACCCCGACGACATCGACGCCGCGGACATCGAACGGCGACTCGTGTTCCCCGACGAACCCGACTTCGTGGTCAAGACGGGCGCGGAGCGCCTGTCGGACTTCATGATTTGGCAGTCCGTCTACGCCGAACTCTACTTCACCGACGTGAACTGGCGGGACTTCAGGAAGCGGGACTACCTGCGGGCGCTGCGGGACTATCAGGACCGCCAGCGGAGGTTTGGCCGGTAGGCCAAACGCTGTCGTGCTCGAAGAGTACGACAGAAGTTCGGCCGGTAGGCCGAATCCCGTGGCGGCGGTGCCGACCGCTCTGGCACGCAGCCACATCGCCGACACACCCTCCTCAACCGCACAGATATAGTGACTGAATATCAACACGAACCCAATGCCCTCCACCTCACCTGAGCGAACCGACCTCCTCCCGCCGCCACCGCCGCCCAGCGAGTGGCTCGAAGACGGGCACGTCCTCTTCGCGCTCTCGCTGTTGCTCATTCTCTGGCTCAATCGACCCGCCCCGCCGGACTGGGCGTGGGCGCTCGTCGGCGTCGCTATGGTTCCGCCGTGGCTGTTCCTCGAATCGCGCTACGACGACTGGCGCTCGTGGGTTCCGACCGTCGCCTACATCGGGATGATGCTGGTGTTGTGGCCCCGGCAGGAAGCCGAGTTCGTCGCCATCGTGCTCGGGCAGAGCGCCACGCTACTGGCGTGGTTCTGCTGGCGGACGTTCCGACGGCGGGTTCGACCGCCGGCGTGACCCCTGCGGTCTCTCAAACCGCTGTTTGTGCTTACAGAAGACATATTGTTAGACCGCTGAACCTTCCGGCATGAACCGCCGCGAGGTGCTGGCGTTGTCGGGCGCGCTCGCCGCCGCGACGATAGCCGGCTGTACGGGCGATGGGCAGCCACCCGCCGAGACCGAGACCGAGACGACGGCCACCGCGACCGCGACCACGGACACGCCGACAGAGACCCCGAACGACGAACCGCCGACCGGCGAACCGAGCGTGGACGACGAGCGACTCGCCGCGCTCGCGGCCGGCAACGCCGAGTTCGCCCTCGACCTGCACAGACAGGTCGCGTCCGAACAGGGGGGCAACCAGTTCCTCTCGCCGTACAGCATCTCCGTCGCGCTGGCGATGACCTACGCGGGCGCTCGCGGAACGACCCGCGAACAGATGGAAGCGACGCTCCACTACACGCTCGGGGAGGACGTTCACCCGGCGTTCGCGGACCTACGGGCGGCGCTCGAAGCGCGGGAGACCGCTCAGGACCCGGTCGACGGCGACGAAGCCGACGCCTTCCGATTGGCCGTGGCGAACGCCCTGTGGGGGCGCGAAGGGTTCGCGTTCTCGGAAGCATTCCTCGACCGCCTCGACTCGAACTACGGGGGCGGGGTCCGGCGGGCCGACTTCGCCGGCGACCCGGACGGCGAGCGAGCGCGAATCAACGGGTGGGTGGCCGACCGGACGGAGGGCCGAATCGAGGACCTGCTTCCGGCGGGCTCCGTCACGCCCGACACGTCGCTCGTCCTCACCAACGCCATCTACTTCATGGCGCAGTGGGCGCACACGTTCGACCCCGAGGACACCGAAGACGGGACGTTCACCGCGCTGGACGGCTCCGAGTCGACGGTGCCACTCATGCGGCAGGAACTCAAGGCGAACTACGTCGACCTCCCGAACGCGCAGGCCGTCGAACTGCCGTACGTCGGGCGAGACGTGTCGATGGTGTTGCTGCTCCCGGACGAAGGCGAGTTCGAGTCGTTCGAGCAAAGTCTGACCGCAAGCCGGCTGTTCGGCGTCTTCGAGGCGATGCGAGAGCGAATCGGGGACGTCGTGCTCCCGCGGTTCGAGTTCGAGACCGAGGTCCGACTCTCCGAGGCGCTGTCGAACCTCGGGATGTCCGCCGCGTTCGGTTCGGACGCCGACTTCGGCGGAATGACCGAGGGCGACGGCTCGGGCCTCGCAATCGACGAGGTGTTCCACAAATCGTTCGTCTCCGTGGACGAGGAGGGGACTGAGGCCGCGGTGGCGACGGGCGTCGTCGTCGAGTCGTCGCTCCCGCCGAGTTGGGGCGAACTCCGGTTCGACCGGCCGTTCCTGTTTTGCATCCGCGACAGGCCGACGGACGCGATACTGTTCTACGGCCGCGTCGTCGACGCCGGGGCCGCGCAGGGCGACGAATAACTGTGAAAACAGCCCGAGCCGACCGACTCAGTCGGCAGTCTCGTCGGTCCGCTTCGCCAACTCGGCGGACACCTCGTCGGCCCCCGACGAGGGGAGTTGCTCGCGGAGGCGACCGGCGACCGTGCGGGCGTCCTCTAACTCCACTTCCGCGACGGCCCGGACGAGCGTGACGGCGCGCTCGGTTCGGGTGCGCTGCCACGACTGCTCTCTGGACTCGTAGGTGCGGATGCCGCGCAGGAAGTCGACCTTCGAGAACTCCGGCCAGTAGGGCGCACAGAAGTAGACGGCGGCCTCGTTGCCGTTGGCGTGCCACGGCAGGAAGTTCGAGGTGCGCTCGTCGCCGCCGGGGCGGATGATGAGGTCCACGTCGCGGACGGGCTTTCTGGACAGGCGGCGGTCGACCGCCGACACGTCCACCTCGTCGGGCGAGAGGTCGCCGCGCTCGACCGCCCGGCAGACGTCGCGGGCGGCCCCGAGGAGTTCCGCCCGGCCGCCGTACGCGAGGGCGATGTTGAGTGTAAAGCCGTCGTAGTCGGCGGTCCGGGACTCCGCGTACTCGACGGCGTCGCGGACGCGGTCGGGGAGCAGGTGGACCTCACCGATGGCGCGGACGGCGACCTCGCGGTCGTGGACACGCTCGGAGTCGGCGAACTCGTAGAGTTTGTCCTCGATGAGGTCGAAGAGGGGTTCGCGCTCGTGTTCCGGGCGGTCGAAGTTCTCGGTCGAGAAGGTGTACAGCGTCAGCTCCTCGATGCCGAGTTCCTCGCACCACGTCAACACGTCCTCGGTCGTCTGCGCGCCGGCCTTGTGGCCGTCGGGGGCGTCGTCGCCGTTCTTCCGGGCGTACCGGCGGTTGCCGTCCTGAATGATGGCGACGTGGGTCGGTCCGTCGTCTATCTCCCGGTCGAGCACCCGCTCGTAGGCGCGTCGAAAGCCGCGTCGGACCCACCCGAACATATACCGCCGGTCGTCTCCCGGGGCAATGTGTCTTGTGGGTTACACCGTCGCACGGTGCGGCGGGCGACGAATCGCCACCCGTTTGTACCTCCCCGAGAAGACTCGGACATGAGCGAGACCATCGACGAGGACCTCTACCAGCGGACCCTCGCGCTGCTCGAACCCGGCGATATCGAACTCGTCGGGGCCATCGTCCACACCGACCTCACAAGTCGCGAGGACCTGGAGATGCAGGAGCTGACCGTCGAAATCAACGATGTCATCGCGGAGCACGCGGGGAAGGGCGACGCGTGGATTTACGCCGGCAACGACGACACCGACTTCTCGTCGAACCAGTTCCAGGGCCTCTCGGTCGAGGACGACGAGTTCGTCTGGGAGTGCCAACAGCTCGTCCGCGACGGCACGTTCGACCTCGTGTTCTACTACGAGGCCATCGCCGACCAGGACGCCATCGTCGAGGGCCTCGAAGCGCTCGACGACATCGACCGCGTCACGCCGGTTCCCTAAGTCGGCCCCCTGAGGCGGGCCGCGACCCCTCGACGCTCGAACATCCTTTTTTTTACTTCACGGGCCGGGCGCTCGCGCCGCCCGCGTCGAGCGTTCACGGACGGATCGCCGGGCGTTCGGGTCTGTTCGCCGCGGTGAGAACAAGCGAGGCGTTTATCCGCCTCGCATCCCGAGTGACGCCCATGATACAGGCGGACGCGGACCTCTCTCGTCTCGACCGCGCCATCGTCAACGCCTTCCAGGGCGGCTTCCCCGTCGTCGAACGTCCCTTCGAGCCAGCGGCGGCCGCGCTCCGCGAGCGCGGGGTGGACGTGGCGGCGACCGACCTCTGCGAGCGGGTGCGGACGCTCGACGAGGAGGGCGTTCTCTCGCGGTTCGGCGCGCTCGTCAACGCCGAGGAAATCGGCGGCACGGCGACGCTCGTCGCCATGCACGCGCCGCCCGAGCGATTCGACGAGGTGGCCGAGCAGGTGAACGCCCACCGCGAGGTCGCGCACAACTACGAGCGCGAGCATCCCCACCTGAACATGTGGTTCGTCGTCTCGGTCGCCGACGAGTCGCGGGTCGCGGAGGTGCTCGGTGACATCGAAGACGAGACGGGCCAGACGACGTACAACATGCCCAAGCGCCGCGAGTTCCACGTCGGCGCGAAGTTCCTGCTCGACGGTCCAATCTCGGACGGCGACCTCGACCTCTCGGACCTCGGCCCCGACGCGGAGCCGACGGACGCCCGAACGCTGACGCCCGACGAGCGCGACCTCGTCATGGAGATTCAGGGCGGCCTCCCGATTACGGAGACGCCCTACGCCGACGTGGCGGCGGCCATCGGACAGGAGCCGTCGTGGGTGGTCGAGACCATCAAGCGGTTCAATCTGGAGGGGAAGGTCCGCCGCGTCGGCGTCATCCCGAACCACTACGCGCTCGGCTACTCGGAAAACGGGATGACCGTCTGGAACGTCCCCGACGACCTCGTGATGGAGGTCGGCCCCGAAATCGCCGCGCTGGACTTCGTCACCCACTGCTACCGCCGGCCGCGACACGAGGGCGTCTGGCCGTACAACTTCTTCGCCATGACCCACGGCCGCTCCGAGGAGGAAAGCGAGGCCCGCATCGAGCAGGTGCGCGAGGTCATGAGCGACTACTGGGACGTGGGCGACGACGACTGGGACACCCTGTTTTCGACGCGCATCCTGAAGAAGACGGGAATCAGACTGGACGAACGAGCCGAGGCGAACACGGAGTGAGATGATTCCACTCGTCCACGACCTCTCCGACGAGACGGTCGTCGTCTTCGGCGGGGGGCCCGTCGGCGCGCGGAAGGCCCGCCGGTTCGCCCGCGAGGCGCGGACCGTCGTCGTCAGCCCCGCGTTCGCTGACCGCGACTTCGGCGACGCGGAACTCGTTCGGGCGGCCCCCGCGCCCGACGAGGTTGCCGACTGGGTCGAACGGTTCGCCCCGGCGCTCGTCGTCGCGGCGACCGACGACGACGACGTGAACGACGCGGTCGTCGCGGCCGCCCGAGACGCTGGCGCACTCGTCAACCGGGCCGACCGGAGCGGCGAGCGCGACGCGGGGAGCGTGGTCGTCCCGGCCACCGTCGAGGACGGCGACGTGTCGGTCGCGGTTACGACCGGCGGGGCGAGCCCGGCGCTCTCGAAGCACCTCCGAGAGCGCGTCGAAGCCGAGTTGGCGGGAGCCGGCGAGATGGCCGCGTTGACCGCGGAGCTCCGGGCGGATCTCAAGGCGTCCGACCGGTCGCCGGCCGAGCGCCGTGATGCGATTCGCGCGGTCGTGCGAGACCCGTCGGTTTGGAAGGCTTTACGTACCGGCGATGCAAATCCCCGCCAAGAGGCAGCGCGCGTGATACGAGACACACAGCGAGGTGATTCATGAGAGATTCGGGCGTCATCTCCGGTGTGAGCGTCGCCCACGACCGGGCCAGCGTTCGCGAGATAGAAGCCGCGTCGAGCGACGACGTTCAGACCGTCGTCGAGCGACTCCTCGCCCGCGACGGCGTCTCCGAGGCGTTTTCGCTCCAGACGTGTAACCGCGCCGAGGCGTACGTCGTCACCGACGACGCGGCCGACGGCCGCCGCGCGCTCGACGATTTCGCTCCCGACGTTCGAGACGGGAGCGTCCGCCACATGGACCACGAAGAGACCCTGCGCCACCTCATGCGCGTGGCGTCGGGGCTCGAATCGCTCGTCCTCGGCGAGGACCAGATTCTCGGACAGGTCAAAGCCGGCATCGAGGCCGCCCGCGAGCGGGACGCCATCGGCCCGATGCTCGAAGACGCGCTCATGAAGGCCGTTCACGTCGGCGAGCGCGCCCGCAACGAAACGGCAATCAACGACGGGGCCGTCTCCCTCGGGAGCGCCGCCGTCCGGCTCGCGCGGGCCGAACTCGACGCACCCATCGGCGAGGTGGACGCCCTCGTCGTCGGGGCCGGCGAGATGGGCACGCTGGCGACCAAGGCGCTCGCGTCGGTCGACGTGGGCGACCTCGTCGTCGCGAACCGGACGGTCGCCAACGCCCGCCACCTCGCCCGCGAGGTTCCGGGCGTCTCGAAGGCCGCCGGACTGGGCGACCTCCGCGGTCGCCTCCGCGACGCCGACCTCGTCATCACGGCCACGAGCAGCCCCGACTACGTCGTCACGTCCGAGCAGTTGGGCGACGCCGGCGAGACGATGCTCATCGACATCGCCCAGCCGCGGGACATCGACCCCGACGCCAGCGACCTCGCCGGCGTCCGCGTCCGCGACATCGACGATTTGGAGACGGTGACCGACCGGACCGCGGAGCGCCGCGAGCGCGCCGCCAGCGAGGTCGAGGCGATGATAGACGAGGAGTTCGACCGCCTGCTCGCCGCCTACAAGCGCAAGCGCGCCGACGAGGCCATCAGTTCGATGTACGAGGCCGCAGAGCACGTCAAGCGCCGCGAGGTGTCGACGGCGCTGTCGAAGCTCGAATCGCAGGGCGACCTCACCGACGAGCAACGCGAGACGGTCGAGTCGCTCGCGGACGCGCTCGTCGGCCAAATCCTCGCCGCGCCGACCAAGAGCCTCCGCGACGCCGCCGGCGACGACGACTGGACGACCATCCAGACCGCCATGCAGCTGTTCAATCCCGACTTCGGCGACCTCGGGGCGTCGGAGTCGGCCGGGCCGTCCGAGCCGTCCGGACCGTCCATCGAGTTTTCGGGTGAGCCGCCGGAGGACCTCGACCGCGAGGCGCTCGAAGGCGAGGTCCCGCGGCGCGTTCTCGAACAGCTCTCCGACGACTGACGGCGGCCGAAGCGGCCGACGACCGAACCTTCTTATCCGAACGCGGGACCACTCCGCGACGATGTTACCACGCCGACCGAAAGCGACGAGCCTCGTGTGTGGCTCCCGTTTCGACGCCGACCACCGAGGAGCCGCGGCCAGCGCGTTCCCAGCCGTCGGCCGGCGTCTCGTGAACCGCCTCCGGGCGCGAGCGCGTCGCCGCCTCGTCGGGGCGACCCCGGAACGACGAGTTCACGACCTCGACGGCGTCGCTCGGGCGACCGTCGTCGGCACGGTCGCGGGCGTCGCGGGCGACGGGCCGGCGGTCGAGGTCTGGCGGGGCAAGGCGAGCGCCGGCGACGGCCGACGAGGGGACGGCGGTCGGCCGGTCGTCGGCCGTGCGACGCGCCCGTTCGTCCTCCGCGACGCGACCGGCGAGGTTCGGGTTCGCGTCCCGCCGGGCGGGCACGTCGCGTTCGGCGGCGAGGAAGTGACGGGGGTCGTCGCCCGCGGCGACGAGGTCTCGGTGACGGGACGCGTCGTCCGCGGCCGCGACCGCGAGCGACGACGGCTCCTGACGGGGCCGCGGTTCGTCGTCCGCGCGGGCGACACCTGACAATCCGGCAGAATCCTTATCGGGGTGCCACCCGACGGGTTCGGCATGGCAGAGCTGCTCTCGGACGACGAAATCGACGCACAGCTCGGGTCGGATTGGGAACGCGACGGCGACGAAATCGTCCGCGTCTACGAGTTCGACGACTACCTCGACGGCGTGGCGTTCGCCGCCAGCGTGGGCGAGGTGGCCGAAGAGGAGTTCCACCACCCCGAGATAACGATTCGGTACCAGGAGGTCGAAGTCCGCCTCACGAGCCACGAGGAAGGCGGCATCACGGATAAGGACCTCCGACTCGCTGACCTGTTCGACGACGAGCTGTGAGCGACGGGGAGACCGCGGAACTCACCTACGTCTTCCGGGTTCGCTTCCGCCTCGACGCCGCCGCCGGTGTCGAGACCGACCCGCGGGAGTTCGAGACGACGGTCCGCATCACGCCGCCGCCGCCCGGCGAGGAGGGCTGGCTGTTGTTCCGCGACGCGCTGTGGCGCGGCGAGGTGAACGACGAGCGGCACGCCCGCGACCTCGCGTCGTCGTGGCTCGACGCCCCCGTCGTCTCGTGTTCGTTCTCCGAGGTCCGGGCCGACGAGGCGTCGCTGGACGCGTTCCGCGAGGCCGTCGCCGCGGACCTCGACGCGTTCAACGCCGACTCGGTCCGCGAGGTGCTCCACAAGTACTTCGGGAGCGCGATTCGCGTCGAATCGAGCGATTCGTGACGCGGGGCAAGACATTTATCCACGCCTGACGTACTGTGTTGTCCGAATGGTCGCCGATGACTACGATTTCTGGCTGTTCGACCTCGACGGAACCCTCGTCGACGCCGAGTGGTCGTACACGCGCGACGTGTTCGACCGCGTCGGTGACCGACTGGGTCGTCAGTTCACGGACCGCGAAGCCGAGACCATCTGGCACGGACTCGGCGGCGCGCGCGACCCGATGCTCCGCGAGTGGGGCATCGACCCCGCCGAGTTCTGGCCCGCGTTCCACCGCGAGGAAGACCCCGTAAAGCGAGCCGAAGTGACGTACCTCCACGACGACGCCGAGCGCCTCATCGAGGAGATTCACGCCGCCGGCCGGCCGGTCGGCATCGTCACGCACTGTCAGCAGTTCCTGACCGACCCCGTGTTGGACCATCTCGACGTGCGCGACTGGTTCGACACCGTCGTCTGCTGCACCGAGGAGACGGGGTGGAAACCCGACGCCGCGCCGGTGCGGCGGGCTATCGGCGGGCTGGGGTTGGACGACCGGCTCCTGACCGACGGCGGCACCGCGGGCGTGCTCGCCGGCGACGGCGAAAGCGACATCGGGGCCGCGTGGAACGCCGGTTTGGACGGCATCCACGTCGAGCGCCACGGTCCGGAACACCGCGGGCGCTGCGTGCTCGGGGAGTACCGCGTCGAGAGCTTCGACGACCTCGTTCGCTCCGGATAGGTCGGCCGATTCCGCTCACAGAGACAGAGTCCACGGGAATCGCGGGGGCAGCGGCCGAGAAGAGTCGACGCTCAGGACAGCGTGTGTTCGGGCGTCGGGCGGGCGAAGATGTCGCCGGTGCTCGTGACGGCGACCTGAACGTCTTCGTACGGGAACCGGACCTCGATGCCGGGGCGCTCTTCGTCCTCGACGACGGGTCGGAGCAGTTCTTCGAGCGCGTCGGTGTCGATGTACTCGTACAGCGGCGTCTCGATGGCCGAGAGTCCGCCGTAAGACTCGACGGCTTCCACGATGACGATGCCGAGTTCCTCGTCACCGAACCATTGCCCGACGAGTTCCCAGTTATCGTCGAGGCCGAACGTGGCCTCGGCGGCCGCGTCGGCGTGGTCTTCGAGGGCCTGCGTGACCGCGGAGGCGCCGACGGCGAGCGCGGAGTCGGCGCTGTCGTCGTCGACGATGCCGCGCACGCGCTGGAGGACCGTCGCGAGGTCGCCGGGGCCGGCCTTCTGGACGTACTCGGTGACGCCGGCGGTCGAGGCGACATCGGCAACCTCTGGCCATTCTTTCGCCGTGAACAGGAGGATGGGGATGTCCGCGTGCTCCTGTCGGACGGCCTTGACGAGCGGCACTCCGTTGGGGAGGACGAGCGAGTCGCTCACGACGCAGTCGACCGACTCGGCGGCGATGACGTCGAGCGCCTCCGTCGCCGTCTCGGCGGTGAGAAAGGAGACGGCGTCGAGTTGGCGGAACGCGGCGGCCGAGAGGGCGAGCATCTCGGGGTCGTCGTCGACGTGTAGGACCTTTAGCGGGCGGTTCATATACCAGTTATACACGCTACGTGGATAAAAACGTTCCACTTAGTTTATACTTCAGCGGAACGCGACTATCTGAACCGCTCGCGGCGACTTCCTAAAGGGTTACCGGGGTGTTTGGCCCCTCTCGAACCCTGCGAGGTCGGCAAAGGCATCGTCGCTCGCCGCGAGCGCGTCGCGGAGCGAGTCGACGCCGGGTTTCTCGATCCGGGCCGGATTCGCGAGGACGGCGACCGGCTGTGTCCCGAGCGAGACGAAGTCGAGTCCGAGCGAGTCGGCGGTCGCGCGGAGGCCGAGTCCCGCGTCGGCGCGGCCGGCGGCGACCGTCCGCGCCGGGCTCTCGAACGCCTTCGTCCCGCGGTCGAACCCTTCGATTGACTCCACGAGTTCGTGGCGGGTCGTCCCGCGCTCGTCGGCGAGGGCGGCGACCGCGTTGCCGAGGTCGGTCCGCAGGCCGGAGTTCGAATCCCGGTTGATAAAGCGGAGGTCGTCGTCCACGAGGTCCGCGAGGCCGGACACGCCGTCGGGGTTGCCGGCGGGGACGACGAGGCCCCACTCGCGGGTCCACGAGCCGAGTTCGACCGCGTCGATGTCGTCGATGGCGTCGCCCCGGTCGCCCGCGACGACGGCCACGTCCGAGATACCGTCTCGGAGCCGTCGCAGGCCCTCGCGGGAGCCGAACGGGAGATACCGCGGCGACGACACGCGGTCGAGGACGCGCGAGAGCGCGGGGTCGTCCTCGCCGACGCCGAGCAGGTCCGGCGCGCGAACGTCGGGCGAGAACAGGTGGACCGTCACCGACTCGCCTTCCGCGAGGTACTCCACGTCGGCCGGGACCTCGACGACGCCGTCGGCCTCGACGAGGCTCGTCGTCGCGCCGGACCCCTTGTCGACGGGGTAGACGAGCGTGTTGCCGTCGCCGTCGGCGACGAGTCCGACGGGCATGAGCCGCGTCCGGCCCTCTGCGTACCGCTCGCGGGCGGCCATCGTCCCCTCGACCGTCGCGGTCCGGGGTTCCGGAAGGCCCGCGGCGTCGCGGACCGCCGGCGCGACGAACGTCCGGAAGATGGTGAGCGCCGACACCGGGTAGCCCGGCAGGCCGATGTAGGCGCTCCCCTCCCCGAGCGTGCCGACGAGCATGGGTTTGCCGGGCTTGACGGAGACGCCGTGCAGCAGGAGTTCGCCGCGCTCTTCGACCACGCGGTAGATGACGTCGACCGCGCTCGCGGACGTGGAGCCAGACGAGAGCACGAGGTCGCACTCGTCGGCCGCCCGCCGAAGCAGGCGCTCCATCTCCTCGTAGTCGTCGCCCGCGTGGGGGTAGAGCTTCGGCACGCCGCCGGCCTCATCGACCCCCGCGGCGATGGTGTAGGAGTTCACGTCGTAGATTTCGCCCGCCTCGGGGCGTAGTTCGTCGCCCGGCCGGACGAGTTCGTCGCCGGTCGAGACGATGCCCACGGTGGGCTTCCCGCGAACCGGCACCTCGTCGACGCCGAGCGCCGACAGCAGGCCGATTTCGCGGGGCGTCAGGCGCGTCCCGGGGCCGAGGGCGCGCGCACCGGCGGCGATGTCGGTCCCGGCGGGCATCACGCTGTCGCCGGGGGCGACCGACGAGTAGACGACGAGCGAGCCGTCTCGCTCCTCGGTTCGTTCCACGATGACGACGGCGTCAGCGCCCGGCGGCATCACCGCGCCGGTGGAGATTTCGACCGCGGTCCCGGCTTCGACGGTCACGTCCGGTTCGGTGCCGGCGTGGACCGCTCCGGCGAGGTCGAGTTCGACCGGGTCGGCCTCGTCCGCGCCGAAGGTGTCGCGGGCGCGGACCGCGTAGCCGTCCATGCTCGCGCGGTCGAAGCCGGGCACGTCGAGTTCGGCGTCGATGCGCTCGGCGAGGACGCGGCCGCGGGCGTCGTCGAGCGCCACGCTCTCCGCGCCGGGCGTCAGGTCGAGCGACGCGATGGCCTCGCGGGCGTCCTCGGGTGAGGCGAGGTCGCGGAACTGCTTTCTCATGCGGACCACTCCCAGCCCTCGACGGCGACCGTGTCGCCCTCGTCGTAGCCCTCTATCTCCTCGGGGACGACGACCCAGCCGTCCGCGAGCGCGACGCTGGAGAGGATGCCCGACCCGCTCGTCCGGGTCGGCTCGGCGGTCGCCTCGTCGCCCGACGCGTCGAGTTTGACGCGGGCGAACGTCCGCGTGCCGGGCGAACTCGGGAGTTTTCTGGTGAGCGTCGCCTCCTGCGTCGGCAGGGGGCGCTCGGGGAGCGAGCCGACGCGCTTCAGCACCGGCCGGAGGAACTGGAAGGCGTTGACGACGCAGGCGACCGGGTAGCCGGGAAGCATGACGACCGGCGTGTCCTCGACGACGCCGACCGCGACCGGGTGGCCGGGTTTGAGTGCGACGCCGTGAACGAGTACCTCACCGATATCGTCGATGACCTCGGGGATGAGGTCGCGTTCACCGACCGACGACCCGCCGGTGGTGACGACAACGTCGTGGTCGAGGTCGGACTCGACGGCCTCGCGGAGCAGGTCGGCGTCGTCGACGACGATGTCGCGGTAGCTCGCTTCGCCGCCCCAGCGTTCGACCAGCCGGGAGACGGTCAGGCCGTTGGTCTCGATGACCTCTCCGGGGCCGGGATCGGACTCGACGAGTTCCTCGCCGGTCGGGATGACGGAGACGCGGGGGCGCTCGAACACCGTCACCTCCTCGACGCCGACGGAGCGAAGCAGGCCGATATCCGACGGGCGAAGCTCGTGACCGGCCTCGAACAGCGGGGTTCCCTCGCGGACGTCTTCGCCGCGCTCCCCGACGTTCTCGCCCTCCGCGAGCGCGTCGAACACTTCGAGTTCGTCGCCGAGGCGCTCGGTGTGTTCGACCATCACGACGGCGTCGGCCCCGTCGGGCACGTCGCTGCCGGTGTGGACGCGGGCGGCGGTCCCCGGTTCGACCGGGCCGTCGACGATGCGGAGGACGTTCGGCGACCGGCCGCTCGCGCCGAAAGTGTCCGACGCGCGAACGGCGTAGCCGTCCATGGCGGCGCGGTCGTAGCCGGGCACGTCGGCGGGCGCGACCGCGTCCTCGGCCAGCGGCCGGCCGTCGGCCTCGGCGAGCGGTCGGCGCACGGTTCGGTCGTGCGGCGTCGCCGCCGCGAGAAGTTCCTCGCGGGCGTCCGACAGCCGCGTTCGTTGCTTGAACCCGGCCGTGCGTCGGTCGTCGTGGTTCATACCGACCCTTCGGTTCGGGGGGCAAAAAGCGTCGGCCTCGGGCGCGGCGGCTGGCGATTCCAGAACCGAGCTGGTGTCTCGCGCTCGCGCGAGCGCGCGAGACCGCCGGGTTTTTCGACCCCGGCTCCCTATGAGCGTTCATGTCAGCACTGCGCGACGCGCTGTCCGACCTCCCGGACGCGGTGTTCGCCGACCTGTTGGAGTCCGAGACGTCCTACCTCTTGGTCCTCGACCTCCCGGGCGTGACCGCCGAGACGGCGGAGCTTCGGGTCGAGAAAGGCCGATTGGTCGTCGAAGCGCGACGCGACAAACAGCTTCCCGCCGAGTTCGACTACGTCCGCGAGGAACGACCGCTGTTCCTCGACGCCGAAGTCCCCCTCCCGCCTGACGCCGTGGCCGACGAGGCCGAGGCGTCGATGGAACGCGGGACGCTGGAAATCCGGCTCCCCAAGCGCGAGGCCGCCTCCGAGCGGACCATCCCCATTACCACCGGCGACGAAGACGCCTGACGAGGCGGGTGGTCACGCTGGTCAACCTCCGCGCCTACTGGCGGTTCCTCGTCGTCCTGTATCAGTTCTTTCCGCTCATCGTCGCGTACACCCGTGACAAGCGGAAGTACCTCCTGTTCGGCGGCGGCCGACGCGTCACGACCGAGATGCGCGTCGAGCGCGCCGACGTCCTCTTGGAGTCGCTACTGACGCTCGGGCCGACGTTCATCAAGCTCGGACAGCTCCTGTCGACGCGCCCCGACATCCTCCCGCCGGAGTACATCGAGGTGCTCGGCAGCCTCCAAGACGACGTGCCGGCCGCGCCGTGGGACGAGTCGAAGGCCGTCCTCGAAGCCGAACTCGGCCCCGTCGAAGAAGCGTTCGACGCGTTCGACAGCGACCCGATAAGCGGCGCGAGCCTCGGTCAGGTGTACGTCGCGGAGTACGAGGGCGAGAAGGTCGCCGTCAAGGTCCGCCGCCCCGGCATCGAAGACCTCGTCGAGGCCGACCTCCGAGTGATTCGGTGGTCGATGCCGCTTCTCATGCGCTTTATCGGTGAGGGGCGGGCGTTCTCGCTTGAGAACCTCGCCGACGAGTTCGCCAAGACCATCCGCGAGGAGATGGACTACGCCGAGGAGGCCGAGACGCTCGTCGAGATTCAGGAGAACTTCGCGGACGACGACACGCTCGTCATCCCCGAGCCGGTTCCCGAGCGCTCCGGCGACCGGGTGCTCACGATGGAGTACCTCCCCGGGACCAAGATAAACGACATCGACGCGCTGGACGACCGCGGCATCGACCGGACCGAACTGGCGACGAACCTCCAGCGAATCTACCTCCAGATGATCGTCGAGGACGGCGTGTTCCACGCCGACCCCCACCCGGGGAACCTCTCCGTGACCGACGACGGCCGCATCATCTTCTACGACTTCGGGATGCACGGCGAGGTCGACCCGTTCGTCCAGGACAAAATCGTGGAGTTCTACATCGCCGTCGCCAACCAGGACGTCGACGGCATCCTCGACACGCTCATCGAGATGGGGACGCTCAGCCCGAACGTCGACCGGCAGGTGATGGGCGACGTGATGGAACTCGCCATCGCCGACGCCCGCGGCGACGACATCGAGCAGTACCGCGTCAACCAAATCCTCGAACAGGTCGAATCGACCATCTACGAGTTCCCGCTGCGACTCCCGCGGAACCTCGCGCTCGTGCTCCGGGTCGCCGGCGTCGTCGAGGGCGTCTGCGTCACGCTCGACCCCGAGTTCGACTTCATCTCGGTGGCGACCGACTACCTGACCGAGGAGGGCTACCGCGAGGAGAGCGTCCAGAAAATCATCGAGGGCGTCGGCCAGCAGGGCCAGAAAACCGCCCAGTCGCTGTTCCGCGTGCCGCCCAAGCTCGAACGCGTCCTCGACCGGGCGGACCGCGACAACCTGACGCTCAACGTCCGGCTGGAGGACAACCGGGGCGTCCTCGACAAGCTGGCGAAGCGACTCATCTACGGCATCTTCCTGTCGTTCGGCTTCGTCTCGACGGTCATCATCTACGCGCTGAACCCGGAGAACCTCGTCGCGGTCGGCGCGGCGGGCGTCCCGACGGGCGTCGTCGCCCTGCTCCTGTGGCGGTCGTTCCGCTCGCGGAAGGGCATCCGGACGACGCCGCAGTTCACCCGGCAGAACCTCAAAGAGCGTCGCAGAGAGTAATCAACACTGAGAATCGGGCGCGTAATTTTATCGGCTCTCGCGGACACGCTCTTCAGCATGACGGAGTGGCGACCGGTGTTCGTGGGGGTGTGTCTCGCCGCGTGCACCGAATCGCTCGTCTACGCGATGACGGGGCAGTTCACGCTCGTCGGCGGCGTCACGGGGAGCGCGCTCGCCGGCTACGTCGTCGGCACGGACCCCGCCGACGGCGGGTGGCACGGCCTCATGGCGGGCGTCGCCTGGGGCTGTCTGCTCATGCCGCTGTCGGTGCTTTTGACGTTTCTCGAACGGACGCCGATTCTCTTTCCGTTCCAGTACGTCATCCCGCTTGTCGAGACGCCCGGCGAGCTGACGACCGCCATCATGCTCGCGCTCGCGCTGCCGAACGTCGCGTCCGGGGCGCTCGGGAGCCGCGCCAGACGCGACGCGACGGGGACGTGGTTCGACCCGGAGATGGCCGAGGTCGACGCGGTCGAAGACGCCTGACCGAACCGGCCGACGGCCGCGCATTCCACGGCAGAGATTCGCGTGCGAAGACGGTTCCAAACCGTTTATACCCTCCATCCGATAACGGAGAGACATGGCGAAAGAGCAGAAGCAGGTGCGCGAGCTCCAAGAAGGAAGCTACGTCATGATGGAAGAAAAGCCGTGCAAAATCAACGCTTACAGTACCGCCAAGCCGGGCAAGCACGGCAGCGCGAAGGCGCGCGTCGAAGCCCGCGGCGTCTTCGACAGCAAGAAGCGCTCGCTCTCCCAGCCTGTCGACGCGAAGGTGTGGGTGCCCATCATCGAGCGGAAGCAGGGCCAGGTCGTCTCCGTCACCGGTGAGGACGCCCAGATCATGGACCTCGAAACGTATCAGACGTTCACGATGCGCATCCCCGAGGAAGAAGACCTCAACCCCGAAGACGAGATCGAGTACCTCGAGTACGAAGGCCAGCGAAAGATCGTCTAAACGGGGGGCCACAGAGATGTTCCCCGGAGCAACCGCAGACCGCGAGGTCGCTGACTACGTCCTTCTCGGCGCTCCGCTCGACATCTCGACGTCCTTCGAACCCGGAACCCGTTTCGGACCGAATCGAATCCGTCGGTTCGCCGAGTCGTTCGACGACTACGACCGGCGTACCGACCAGTTTTTCACCGACTTGCGCGTCCACGACGCGGGCGACATCCGCGCGTGGGACGACGCACCTGAGTACGTCGAGTGGCTCGCCGGGAGCGTCCGCGACGCCGTTTGGGACGACGCCGTCCCCGTCGTCCTCGGCGGCGAACACACCGTCACCGCCGCGGGCGTCACCGGCGTCGAACCCGACGTGCTGTCTCTTATACACATCTNGTGGAGCCACGCCACCGTCACCCGCCGCGTCCTCGACGAACTCGGCGTCGACGAGGCCGTGATTCTCGGCGCGCGAACCGGCTCGCCAGACGAGTGGGAGCGCGCCGCGGCCGACGACGTGACCGTGATCGAACCCGAGGCCGTCCCCGACTGGGAGCCGGAGTTCGACGGCGACCAGTCCGTCTATCTGAGCGTCGATATCGACGCCGCGGACCCGGCGTTCGCGCCCGGCACGGGCACCAAAGAGCCGTTCGGCCTCACCTCCCGGGAGATGCGAGACGTGGTCCGAGCGGTCGCACCTCACGCCGACGGCTTCGACGTGGTGGAGGTCAACGACCGCGACGACGGACAGGCCGCGTCGCTGGCGGCGAAGCTCCTCCGGGAGTTCGTCTTCTCGCACGCCGCCGGGCGGTCGTAAGCGACTGACGGTCGGGCGGAGCGCCGACCGCTTGACGGTCGCCACGAACCGCCGAGTCGCGCGCGCCGCCGCCGACATAGCGAACCACCGAACCGCGCACCGTCCCGTTCCTTACAAGTCCCCGAGTCACCACTCCCCGGTATGCAGCTCTCCGACATCGTCGCCCGACTCGACGAGACGCTCGCGACCGACGACTTCGCCGACGTGGACGCCAGCGCCAACGGCTTGCAGGTCGGTCCCGACGAGAAATCGGTCGAGAACGTCGCCTTCGCGGTCGACGCCGCGGAGGCGACCATCGACGCCGCGCTCGACGCCGACGCCGACCTGCTCGTCGTCCACCACGGCCTCGTCTGGGGCGGCCTCGACCGGCTGACCGGCCGCGACTTCGACCGCATCGAGCCGCTGGTTCGCGGCGACCTCGCGCTCTACGTCTCGCACCTCCCGCTCGACGGCCATCAGGAACTCGGCAACGCCGCCGGCGTCGCGGACCACCTCGGCCTCGGGGACACCGAGCCGTTCGGCTCGCTCGGCCCGATTCACATCGGGCAGGCGGGGACCTTCGAGTCGCCGCAGACGGCCGACGAGATTCGGGCGGCGCTCGACGAACTCGACGGGAGCGCGGGCACGACCGTCCTCGACTTCGGCCCCGACGAGATTTCGTCGGTCGGGGTCGTCACCGGCTCCGGCGTCGATTGGCTGGACGAGGCCATCGACCGCGGCGTCGACGCGCTCGTCACCGGCGAGGGCAAACAGAAGGTGTACCACGAGGCGCGGGAGGCCGGCGTCTCGGTGTTCCTCGCGGGCCACTACGCGACCGAGACGTTCGGGGTGCGGAGCCTGCGCGACCTCGCAGACGAGTGGGGGCTCGAAACCGAGTACGTCAGCCATCCGACCGGGTTGTAGGGGCGACCGAGCGCCTGCCAACCCGCGGCACGGCCTGTCTCTTATACACATCTC